>CALIRN010000293.1 GCA_938042265.1 uncultured Eubacteriaceae bacterium | reverse complement strand
AATGATTACTGCCTTTGGTACAGGTATTCATGAGGATTTTGATATTGAAAAACTTCGTTACAATAAAATTGTTATTATGACAGATGCCGATGTTGACGGTGCCCATATTGCAACATTGCTTTTGACCTTTATTTTCAGGTTTATGGCACCTATTATTGAGGAGGGCCATGTTTATCTGGCACAGCCTCCACTTTATAAGCTGGAAAAGGGCAAGGGTGAATACTATGCCTACAGTGATGAGGAAAGAGATAGAATTATTGCGGAAATAGGTGCAGAGGGTATGAAGCCTATTCAGCGTTATAAGGGTCTTGGTGAAATGGACTATAATCAGCTTTGGGAAACTACAATGGACCCTCAAAACCGTATTTTAAAGCGTGTAACCATTGAGGATGCACGTATTGCAGATGAAATATTCAGCCAGCTTATGGGTGATGATGTAGAGCCAAGACGAATATTTATTCAGGAAAATGCAAACTTTGCAACTCTTGATGTATAAAAGGAGAAGCAAAAATGGAAAATCAATTTGATAAAATAACGGAAATAGAAATATCCGAGGAAATGAAAAGCTCATACATTGACTATGCCATGAGTGTTATTGTAGCAAGAGCACTGCCAGACGTACGTGACGGACTTAAGCCTGTTCAAAGACGTATTCTTTATGCTATGAATGAGCTTAATTTGGATCCATCAAAGGGTTATAAGAAATGTGCCCGTATTGTAGGTGATACAATGGGTAAATATCACCCTCACGGTGATTCCTCAATTTATGATGCATTGGTAAGAATGGCGCAGGATTTCAATATGCGTTATATGCTGGTTGACGGACACGGTAACTTTGGTTCAATTGATGGCTTCGGTGCAGCAGCATCACGTTATACCGAGGCAAAGCTTCAGCGTATAAGTATGGAAATGCTCAGAGATATTGATAAAGACACGGTTGACTTTATTGATAACTATGACGGTGAATTTAAAGAGCCTACGGTACTTCCTTCACGTATACCTAATTTGCTTGTAAACGGTTCCAGCGGTATTGCTGTAGGTATGGCAACAAATATACCTCCACATAACCTTACCGAAATTATAAATGCAATTATTAAAACCATAGACAATCATATTGAGGAACATAGGGAAACTGAGATTGACGAGCTTATGTCTATAGTAAAGGGTCCTGATTTTCCTACAGGCGGCATAATTTACGGTACGGCAGGCATATCCTCCGCATACAGAACGGGCAGGGGTAAGCTTAAATTAAGAGCAAGAGCCGAAATTGAAACAAAGCCTAACGGCAGGGAAGAAATAATTGTAACAGAGATACCTTATCAGGTTAACAAGCAAAAGCTTATAAAGCAGATTGCAGACCTTGTAAAGGATAAGCGTATTGAAGGTATCAGTGATGTAAATGACTACAGCCAGAAGGCTGAAATAAAGATTGTTATTGAGTGTAAAAAAGATGCAAATGCTGAGATTGTTTTAAATCAGCTTTATAAGTTCAGCCAGCTGCAGGAAACCTACTCAATTATATTCCTTTCCATAGTTGACGGTATACCCCGTATTCTTAACCTTAAGGAAATGCTGGATTACTACCTGAAATATCAGGAGGAAATTATAACAAGACGTACACGTTTTGACCTTAATAAGGCAAAAGCACGTATACACATCGTTGAGGGACTTGTAAAAGCTCTTGACAATATTGATGAGGTTATTAATATTATAAGGAACTCACAGGTTAAATCCGAGGCTAAGGAAAAACTTATTGCAAGATTTGAATTTACTGATATTCAGGCAGAGGCAATCTGTAATATGCGTCTTATAGCTCTTACAGGTCTTGAAAGGGACAGGCTTTTAAACGAGCTTGCGGAACTCCAGACAAAAATTGCGGAATATGAGCTTATTCTCTCAGATGAAAATAAGCTTTATGAGGTAATTAAGGGAGAAATTGTTGAAATTAAAAACCGTTTCAGTGATGATAGGCTTACATCCATTGTTCAGGATATGGGCGAGATTGATATGGAGGATCTCATTGAGGACGAAATGAGCGTAATTACAATGACCTCTATGAATTATATTAAAAGAATACCTCTTGATACCTATAAGAGCCAGAACAGAGGCGGTAAAGGTATTATAGGTATGCAGACAAGAGATGAGGACTGTGTAAAGGATATTTTCCTAAGCTCAAATCACAGCCATATACTGTATTTTACAAATACAGGCAGGGTTTACCGTACAAAAACATGGCAAATACCTGAGGCAGGCAGAAATGCCAAAGGTACACCCGTTATTAATGTTATAGACCTTGACGAGGGTGAAAAAATAAGCGAAATTATTACAGTAAGGCATGTTGATGAAAATACAAACTTTGTTATGGTTACAAAAAGCGGTGTTATTAAAAAAATCAGCGCCGACAGCTTTAAAAGAATCAGACGCAGCGGTTTAAGAGCCATTAATCTTAAGGATAATGACGAGCTTATTGCAGTGCGTAAGCTTGACGGAAACAAGGATATTTTTGTTGCAACAAAGTTTGGTATGACAATACGTTTCAGTCAGTCAGATTTAAGAAACCTTGGCAGAACTGCTGCAGGTGTTAAGGCAATTACCCTTAATGACGGTGATGAGGTTATAGGCGCAGAGATTATAGAGGATGGCTTAAAGCTGCTTATTGTAAGTGAAAATGGATACGGTAAGTGTACCGATACAGACAGCTTCCGTGTGCAGTCAAGAGGCGGTAAGGGTCTTAAGGCATATAAGGTTACGGAAAAAACAGGTAATGCCGTAGGCATAGCCATGGTTAATGATAATGAGGAGCTTATGCTTGTAACAAGCGAGGGTGTGATTATACGTATCAGAGTAAAGGATATTTCCACTGTAGGCAGAATTGCACAGGGTGTTAAGCTTATTAACATTGATAATGGTGTTACCGTAATGAGTATTGCAAAAATAAGCGAGGACTGTGTGGAGGACGAGGAAAATCAGTAAAATTATAAATTAATGTATTAAATATTTAATTGCAAATTGTATCTTGATAAAAGTACATATTTGTAGTATAATATTTAAGCACGCAAATGAGGCTTGGCTGATAAAACAGTGTAATTTTATTATTTTTTTAATTATACATTCTCTTCCCCAAGGCGTGTATTGAAATGTGAATTAATTCATATTTCTTGTTTTATCAGTCAGGTTCTCTCTATTAATAAAATACGGACTGCTGCTTTTGCGGCAGTCCTTTTTAACTTATATAGTAAATTATATGTTTTTTAGACATTGTCCGTCAGGTAATGCTCAATAATAAATACTAAAAAATTTAAAATAGTGCTTGACATATTCAAATTTATGTATTATACTTATAAAGTCGCTGATAAGTGAACATAAATGTGGCCTGGTAGCTCAGCTGGTTAGAGCGCTGGCCTGTCACGCCAGAGGTCGAGGGTTCGAGCCCCTTCCAGGTCGCCACTATTTATATGGGAGCATAGCTCAGCTGGGAGAGCATCTGCCTTACAAGCAGAGGGTCATAGGTTCGAGCCCTATTGTTCCCATTTTATTTTTTATATAAGCTTATTCCTTTGCCGGTGTGGCGGAATTGGCAGACGCAAGGGACTTAAAATCCCTCGGGGGCAACCCCGTACCGGTTCGAGTCCGGTCACCGGCAGTGATAAAAATTCGGATTTGCCTATGTAAATCCGAATTTTTTTTAATTAAAATATTAGAGAAACACTGATTTAATATAAAAAATAAATTTACAAAAAATCTGTAATCCCGGAATGAATTTTTCTGCAAAAAAGCTTAAAAATACGTAAAATTGTGGCTTTTTCTTGAAAAATTATTTAAATTACATTTGATTTTTTGCCTTGAATTAATAAGTGTTTCTTTAATGTTAATTGACAGCTTTATGGCAAGTGATATTATTATTGTGTTTCGGTTATTACAATATCTATGGAGGAAAATATGAAGATTAAACAATTTATAAGTGCGGCTTTGATTATGACTTTTGTGTCAACAGGCATGTGTGCTTATTCCTATGCACAGGGGAACAGCTATAAGGAAGAAAACAAAATCGAGGCTTACGGTACAACAGACGGTACCGCATATCCTGTTGAGGGAGGTAATATTTATATTAAAAATGGTGTTGTAGTAGGATGTGACAGCACCGTTACATCTGCAGTTATACCCTCTCAGCTTGACGGTGTAAATGTAACGGCAATAGGAGAAAGAGCTTTTTATGGCTGCTCATCGCTGACATCATTAACTATATCTGAGGGAGTAACTGTCATAAATAAAAATGCGGTTTATCTGTGCTCAGAGCTTTCAAGTATAAGCCTGCCACAGAGTCTTGAGTATATATATGATGCTAATTTTTACTGCTGTGCTTTTAGTGAAATTACTCTGCCTGCAGGTCTTAAATATATTGGCAGCAGTTGCTTTGTCAATAATGGCTTGAGTCAGCTTACAATACCTGCTTCAGTGGAGTATATAGGCACCAATACACCATGGGATTTTAATTTATCGGCAATTTACGTGGACAGTCAAAACCAAAGCTACTGCGATGTTGATGGCGTGCTTTTTACAAAGGATATGAGTGCAATTTTGGCATATCCTTATAAAAAGAATTACAAAGGAAACTATACAATACCTGCAGGTGTAAAGAATATAGGAGATTTCGCTTTTTCATCGGTTAATCTCAATTTTGTTGAAATGCCTGATACACTGGAATATATAGGGAAAAGCGCTTTTAAGGATTCATACCTTACAACCGTAAGCATACCGGACAGTGTTAAGGTTATTGATGATTCAGCCTTTTGCGGAAGCAGAATTACTTCCGTAAAATTGCCTCAGTACCTTGTAAGGATGGGAGAAATGGCATTTGGAAGTACAAGACTTACCGAAATTACCATGCCTGATACCCTTAAATGTGTAGGTCCTTATCCAGTAAGTAATTCTCTTACGATAAGCGGTGTAAAACAGACGGTAACAATTAATTGCTATAAAGGAAGCTTTTCTGATATACAAACTCTCTATAAGGAGGATGGAGGATGTGTAATAAATTATGTAGGTGAAAGCTCAAACCCTGTTTCAGCCTATGAATATGCACCTGAGGAAAGCTTTGAATTTGATAAAAATACAGGTACAATAACAGAGTACTACGGAGGTCTTGTTGACCTTAAAATACCGCCGGTAATAGACGGTATACCGGTAATTAAAATTGATAAAAGCTCATTCAGCTATAATAATGTGCTTGAAAATCTGGTTATTCCCGAAGGATTAACGTTATTGGACAGCTATGCTTTTGTAAGATGTGTAAATTTAAAAACCGTAACAATGCCTGACAGTATAGAATATATAGGCTCTGCTCCTTTTAATTATGATAATAATTTAGATACAGTTTATCTCTACAAATCCAGTTATGCAGATAGTAAGATGTATTATCCGTCGGGAGTTAATTTTGTTTATTTAGGAGATACAACTAAGAATACTACAACGGAAAGTACAACGGAAAGTACGACAGAAAGTACAACAGAGAGTACAACGGAAAGCACAACAGAGAGTACAACGGAAAGTACAACAGAGAGTACAACGGAAAGTACAACAGAGAGTACAACAGAAAGCACAACAGAAAGTACAACGGAAAGCACAACAGAAAGTACAACGGAAAGCACAACAGAAAGTACAACGGAAAGCACAACGGAAAGCACAACAGAAAGCACAACAGAAAGCACAACAGAAAGCACAACAGAAAGCA
>CALIRN010000292.1 GCA_938042265.1 uncultured Eubacteriaceae bacterium | reverse complement strand
ACTTTGACGGCAGCTATGCCATTGCCTACAGTCTTCCGCTGAGAGATAAAAACGGGAGCTGTATAGGTGTTTACGGCATTGAAATTGACCTTAACCGACTTAGGGAAAATCTGCCCTATCTGGAGATAAACAGCAAGGGTATGGGCAGCTATGTTTTGCTTTGCAAAAACAGCTACAACGATATGGAATATACTAGGGTAGCAGTATCGGGAAATACTTTTGATGAGCTTAACAATTACTCCGACACCGTTACCTTTAATGGCAAGGTTATAAATAGCAATATGCACGTACTTGATACACGCAAAAAGCACCGCACCGAGGTTTATTCCACAATTGATGAGCTTAATCTGTGGGAAAACTGCAGCTATGACCATAAAATATGGGCATTATGCGGTGTGGTGGACAGCATTTACCTGAATGCCCTTGAAAACAACATACGTTTTAACGTGCTTCTGGCCTTTGCAATTACAATGCTGCTTGGCCTTATTTTCGCATGGATTGTAAGCCGTGTTATGGCGGCTCCTATACATAAACTGCTTGATGAAATAAAAATGATACGTCCGGATAATCCGGTTATTCCCTCACAGTCTACAATTAAGGAAATCAATGATTTAGCTTATGTAGTTGAAAACCTTACAGACGATATTACGGACTTTTCCGCAAAGGTGTCCACTATTATTGACCTTGCAGGTCTGCAGTTTGGTGCTTTTGAATATGATAAAAACTCGGATTTTGTATACTGCACCGATATGCTCTATACCCTGCTTAATATGGAAAAATCGGGCAACAAGCTTTTTGTTCCGAAATGGGTTTTTGAGGAAAAAATCGGGCTGTTCTGCAAGGAAATTTTACCGGATATTAATCGGGTGTATAAAATGAAAATGCCTAACGGCAGTATTAAATTCATTCATTTAAAAACCGCTATGAATAACGGCAAAATTTTGGGCGTTATTCAGGATACCACTCAGGAAATGGTTACGGAAAGAGCACGGCAGCTTGCTCAGGACCGTGATACAATGACTAACCTTCTTAACAGAGCGGCTTTCAGACGCAACCTGAACGAAAAATTTGCCGCCAACAAAAACGTTACTGCTGTGCTTGTACATTGCAATATAGATAAGATGTCCGATGTAAATGTAAGGTATGGCAGTAATATAGGCGATAAATATATTTACAGTATAGGTGCCGTATTCAGAAAGTACGCCGACAGAATAAGCAGCTTTGCCGCAAGAACGGCAGGCGATGAATTTAAACTTTTAATTATGGGCAATAACAGGGCAGAGATGGAATCAAGGCTTAACAGTCTGTTTACTACCATTTACAACCTTAAGATACCTACTCCTGAGGGACCTCTTGCAATGCGGGCTTCAATAGGCGTTGCCTGGTATCCTCTGGATACGGACAGCCCTAACCTGCTGGAGCAGTATGCGGAGTTTGCAATGCGTCAGGTTAAGCGTAGCGGCCGCAATACCTACAAGTATTTTGATAAGGAGGCATTTGATGAGGCGGAAAGAAATATCCGCAGTAGCCGCAATATTGAAATGCTTATTTCCGAAGGTCTTATACGTTATGCCTTTCAGCCTATTGTTGATGCAAGGACCGGTAACATTTACGGCTATGAAGCACTTATGCGTCCAGACTCAAAAAACGCAATTACACCTCATGATGTAATTGTATTTGCTACCGAGCAGAATAAGCTGAACGTTATTGAAAAAATAACATGGTTTGCTGCCCTTGAGGATTTCAGCATACAAATTGACCCTCTAATGGGCAGAAAGATGTTTATTAACTCAATACCAAACCAAATGCTTACCGATGATGAGATAGCCGAAATTGAGAGCAAATACGGCGAATATCTTGGTAATATCGTACTTGAAATAATCGAAAATGAACAGACTGATTCAGTTGTTATCGAAAAGAAAAAGGCTCTTATTGAAAAATGGGGTTGTCTGCTTGCACTTGACGATTACGGCTCCGGATATGCCAACGATAACACCCTGCTGTACTTAAAGCCTGATGTTATCAAGCTTGATATTGAAATGATAACAGGTATTGAAAAAGACAGCGACAGGCAGACCCTTGTCAAAAACATTATTGCATACGCTCACCAGCGAAGCATACTTGTACTGGCAGAGGGGATTGAAACCTATACACAGATGGAAACCCTTATCACCTATGGTGTTGACCTTATGCAGGGCTTCTATCTTGCAAAACCTAACTTTGATACCGTTGACAGCATTGATGAAAAGATTATCAACGAAATACTTGATATAAGAAACAAATAAAAAAGGCTGTTGCATTGCCGATTGTCTATCAGCTAATGCACAGCCTTTTTGCATCAGATTGCAAGCACCTTTGTTACGTTATACAGATAATTGTCGTATTCCCTATGATAATTAAGTCCCTCTTCAAGGTCAATATCCGTATACTTTCCATCCTTTTGTATTATAATTCTGTTTCTTTTACCCTCCAAAAGTGCCATTATTGCATTGTAGCCCATAATTGAGGCAGCAACCCTGTCCAATGCAGTAGGTGAGCCGCCTCTTTGTAAATGGCCTAATATTGTTGCCCTTGTGGATATGCCTGTTGCCTCTTCTATATATTCGGCAAGCTGCTGGCTGTTTCCTATACCCTCGGCAACAACTATCAGGTTATGGTTTTTACCCTTGCCTCTGTTTTCCAGTATCTGCTCAACAACAGCCTCCTTATTAAGCTCCTTTTCCGGGATAAGTACCTCCTCGGCACCGCCTGCAAGACCTGTCCACAGTGCTATAAAGCCTGCACCTCTGCCCATAACCTCAACTATTGAGCAGCGCTCATGAGAGCTTGATGTGTCCCTTATTTTATTAACAGCATCAAGAGATGTATTTACCGCTGTATCAAAGCCTATTGTATAATCGGTACAATCCAGATCCAGATCAATTGTACCCGGAATACCTATTACATTAACACCTTTCTTTGATAAATCCAGTCCACCCCTTAATGAGCCGTTTCCGCCAATAATAATCAAAGCGTCAAATTTAAGGAGCTTGCACAGCTGTACCGCCTTTTCAATGCCCTCCTCGGTGCGCATTTCCTCAGAACGGGCAGTACGGAGAATTGTACCCCCTCTGAACATTATATTTGATACATCACCTGCCTGCATCTCCTCAATATCACCGTGCAAAAGGCCCTCATAGCCTCGCTTAATGCCTATAACCTGTATACCGCGGTGTATTGCCGTCCTGACAACAGACCTTATTGCGGAGTTCATACCTGGAGCATCGCCGCCGCTGGTTAAAAGACCTATCTTTTTTATTTCCGTACTCATTTTACCTACCACCTTTTTATATATTCACGTATACTATATCACATTAAGGTAAAGTTTTGCTTATAATTTTTGTTAATTTTATGGAAACACCGATTAATTCAAGGTAAAAAGCAAATTCAGCTGCCAAGAGGCAAAAATACAACGTTTTGGAGTGCCGAATTTTTCGTAAATTAATTTTTTGCTGCATTCAGAGATATTTGTAATCCATTTGCTGCGTACTCATAACCAATATTTCCTAAAGGCAAATTTACTCTATCCTCACAACAGTAAACCCCAAATCACTGATTTTTTCAATAATGTCCTCATCGCTGACAGCACCGATAATTTCAGCATAGCCCTCTTCAAGATTTACCCTTACATCCTCGGTATTTTCAAGCTTGCAAAGCACCTCTTCAACCATATTGGCACAATTTCTGCACTTCATTCCATCAATATTAACCTTTTTCATTTGTTTTGCCTCCTGTTTTATTTACTTTCATTAATATTTACGCAGATTTACTCCGTAAATCAATATAAATCCAGCCTTTAGGCTTGCCTAAAGGTAACTTATCATTGTCAAAAACAAATAAATTTGTTTTTCCCTCCAATAAGTTATATTA
>CALIRN010000291.1 GCA_938042265.1 uncultured Eubacteriaceae bacterium | reverse complement strand
CACAGTCTGCGGACGGAGGAGCGGCGATAAGGACTGCCGCTGCCAGACTTTGCAGTGACCTGCCTGCCGCTGTGCTTGTTGTGGACGGCAGGGGCATAATTATTGCAGAGGAAAGGCTTGAAAGGTTTAATCCTTTTGACAGAACGGAAAATGAGAGTCTTGACGGAGTATTGGCAGACAGTATTTACGATATGAATGCTGACCTTATAAACGTACCTATGGAGGAGCTGCCCGTAAGGACTGCGGCAAAAAATGATATTAAGTGCTATACGGCAGGCATATTTCCGATACGTATGTTTGGCAGACGTGTGGGCAGCCTTATAGTATACCGCAGGGGTGCGCTTGATGAGTCTGAAACAATGCTTTGCGTGGGCGTTTCCTGCTTTATGGGGCTTATTATGTGTGCTATGGAAAATGAAGCAAGGCTTGATGAGCAGCGCAAGAGGGAAACTGTAAGAGTTGTTACGGACTCACTGTCCTATTCTGAGCTTATGGTGTCTGCAATTATATTCAGAGAACTGGGCGGCAATGAGGGCGTTATTGTTGCAAGCCGTATTGCCGATAAGGAGGGGATTACCCGTTCCGTTATTGTTAATGCCATAAGAAAGCTGGAGAGCGCAGGTGTTCTTGAATCACGTTCTCTGGGTATGAAGGGTACCTATATTAAAGTGCTTAATGAGTATTTTAGGGAAACTCTGACCTTATGTGGAAAAAATGAAAAATAATTGATAAAGGTATTGAAAAATTGTCTGAAAATTGATAGCATATAAGAAAGAAATGATTAAGTCAGAGGGATTGTTTTTACACAGAGGTATACTATATGGATAATATTAAGCTTTACAGGCGTCGATTTATACCCGATGAAAAAATTTTACTTAAGGATGATATTATTGTAAGTCTGGATAGTGAAAGGCTTATTACAAAGTGGAGCGTGCTTACAAAAAGGCACGATTTTACCCATGGTTCAAGCTGCTATTTCTTTAACGAGGGCTGGAAAATAAGCAGGTTTCTTGACGATGAGGAGAATTTGGTATACTGGTACTGTGATATTATTGAGTCTGAATATAATGAGGAGGATAATGCCTACACTCTTAATGATTTGCTTATAGATGTTATTATCTATCCCGACGGCAGGATCCATGTAGTGGATATTGATGAGGCTGCACTTGCCCTTGAGGATAATATAATACCTAAGGAGCTTGTAATTAAGGCGCTTTACAGGCTTAATGCGCTGCTTAAGGTGATTTACTCCGGAGATTTTGACAGGTACAGTAAGTATGCGGAGGTATAAGGTACATGGATAAAAATGTTTGTGCACATACGGGCCATCGTAAGCGGATGCGCAGCAGATTTATGAGGGACGGTAATTTTGATAACTTTGAGTATCATGAAATCCTTGAAATGCTGCTGTACTATTCGGTAAAAAGGGCGGATACAAACGCTCTTGCCCATAAAATGATTAACAGCTTCGGCTCATTTCATGCATTGCTTGATGCCTCTGTACAGGAGATTATGGATACTTGCGGTGTAAGTGAGAGCACTGCATTTATTGTAGGTATGATACCGCATTTGGCAAAACGCTATATGGACAGCCGAAACGAGGAATATTATGTTATTAATTCCAAAAACGATGCTTTCAGGCTGCTGCAGCCAATGTCAATGGGTGAAATCAGAGAAAGATTATATCTTGTGTGCCTTGACGGCAGCCACAAGGTCATAAAGCTTACACAAATGGCGCAGGGTACCGTAAACGGTACAAGCGTGCAGGTTGACAGGCTGCTGGAAATTTTGATAAAGCACAAAGCGGCTTATGCCATAATTGCGCATAATCATCCCGGTAATACAATGAAGCCCTCAAGTGATGATATTGCCGCAACCAATAAGATAAAAAACGCGTTTGATATAATAAATGTTATACTGCTTGATCACATTATTCTGTGCGGTGACAAGTGCTACAGCTTTGCGCAAAACCGTCTTTGTGGTCTGGAATATTAAAGGAGGAATTATATTATGAAAAAACTTGTCAGGACAAAAGACGGTATGCTTGCGGGTGTATGCGGAGGTATTGCGCAGTATTTTGGTATTGACCCTACTCTGGTAAGGCTGGCATGGGCCATAGGCTCGCTTATTATAGCAGGTTTCCCGGGAGTTGTTGCATATATTGTTTGCGCTGTTGTTATCCCTAAAGAGGATGATATAATAGATTAATAAGCGTTTCATTTAAGGAGGATATATTCAAAATGGAAAAAACTATGGATAAAATTGTGGCTTTGGCTAAGACAAGAGGCTTTGTGTACCCCGGCTCCGAAATTTACGGCGGTCTTGCAAATACATGGGATTACGGTCCTTTGGGTGTGGAGCTGAAAATAATGTTAAAAGGGCATGGTGGAGAAAGTTTGTGCAGGAAAGCCCCTACAATGTTGGTGTTGACTGTGCTATACTTATGAATCCGGAGGTTTGGGTTGCCAGCGGTCACGTAGGAGGTTTTAATGACCCTCTTATGGACTGTAAAGAGTGTCATGAGCGTTTCAGAGCAGATAATATTATTGAGGATTACAATAAGGCCAACGGTATTGAGGGTAATGCTGACGGCTGGACAAATGAGCAGATGAAGGCTTATATTGAGGATAATAATATTTCTTGTCCGAGCTGCGGCGAGCACAATTTTACCGATATCAGACAGTTTAACCTTATGTTCAAGACTCATGCAGGTGTTACGGAGGACGCTAAAAATGTTGTTTATATGCGCCCCGAAACCGCACAGGGTATCTTTGTAAACTTCAAAAACGTACAGAGGACCACAAGAAAGAAAATTCCTTTCGGTATTGGTCAGATCGGCAAGTCTTTCAGAAACGAGATTACCCCAGGTAATTTTACTTTCAGAACAAGGGAGTTTGAGCAGATGGAGCTTGAATTTTTCTGTAAGCCCGGTACGGAGATAGAGTGGTTCTCATACTGGAAGGATTACTGCAAAAGCTGGCTTTTAAGCCTTAATATCAATGAAAAGAACATTGTTATGCGTGACCATGATCCCGCAGAGCTTGCACACTACAGTAATGCTACTACCGATATTGAGTTTATGTTCCCATTTGGTAAGGGTGAGCTTTGGGGTATTGCGTCAAGAACGGACTTTGACCTTAAGGCACATGCAACACATTCCGGTGAAAATATGGAGTATTTTGATGCAGTCACAAACGAGAAGTATGTTCCTTACTGCATTGAGCCGTCACTTGGTGCTGACAGGGTTACACTTGCTTTCCTTTGTGAGGCTTATGATGAGGAGGAACTTGAGGGCGGCGATGTAAGAACGGTGCTTCATTTTCATCCTGCACTTGCGCCTGTTAAGGCTGCAGTGCTGCCTCTTTCAAAAAAGCTTAACGAGCCTGCTCTTGAGGTTTATAATGAGCTTTGCAAGTACTTTAATGTTGAGTTTGACGATGCCCAGAGTATCGGCAAGCGCTATCGTCGTCAGGATGAGATTGGTACACCTGTTTGCATTACTTATGATTTTGATTCCGCAGAGGACGGTTGTGTAACGGTACGTGACAGAGATACTATGGAGCAGGAGAGAATTAAAATTGCCGATTTGAAGGATTATATCCAAAGCAAGCTTGAATTTTAACAAACACAGTAAGTCCCCCGCCTTTTAGGCGGAGGGCACTTACAATATTATTTGGCGGGAGTATACAGCTTAAGCGAAGTACAAAAATATCCTTTACCTCTATTAAAAAATAAAAAAATGTAAAATAACTGTTGACAAAGTAAAAAAATAATGGTAATATATTTCTTGCGTTGAGCGGCAGGGGTGCGGAAAAGTACTTAAAAGCTCAGTTTTATATATAAGCGCGATTAGCTCAGTTGGTAGAGCAGGTGACTCTTAATCACAAGGTCCGGGGTTCGAGCCCCCGATCGCGCACTGAAAAAAGGCGGGTTTGCAGTTGCGGACTCGTTTTTTTGATGTAAAAATGCTGTTATATATTGCCTCCGATATGCTTGTTATGAGAAAATTTACCACAAACATTACAAGATCTGCTTTAAATACGACGATGAGTGAGGCATACATATACGGATGAAATAAATAATGCAAAATTAAAAAAAATACTTGCAATGTACTTTAACCTGTGATAAAATACTAACGTTGCAAAAACACACACAGGCAGTTTTGGTAAGCTGTGCCGCTTGTTAAGCGGTGTTTGTCATAAGCCTGTGGAGGTATAACAAAATTTAAGGAGGACGAAATAATGGGTGTTATTTCAATGAAGCAGTTATTGGAGGCAGGTGTTCACTTCGGTCATCAGACAAGAAGATGGAACCCTAAGATGGCAGAGTATATCTTTGCTGAAAGAAACGGTATTTATATCATTGACCTTCAGAAGACAGTAAAGAAGGTTGAGGAGGCTTATGCAGCTGTTGCTGACATCGTTGAAAAGCTGAAGAATGCCCAGTCTGTGGTGATTTGCAGCTACAGCGGACTGACTGTGGAGCAGGTGACTGAAATCCGCAAGCAGTGCCGTGAGAATGACGCCGCGTACTGCGTCCTGAAGAACCGTCTGGTTCTGCGCGCGCTGAATGAGGTGGGCATTACCGGTCTTGACGATCTGCTCAACGGCCCGAACGCTTTCGTGTTCTCCATGAAGGACGCTGTGTCCGGCCCGAAGATCATCAACGACTACATCGAAAAGAACAAGCTGGAGAGCCTGAAGATCACTGGCGGCGTGCTGGGTACGGAAACCCTCGACGTGGCTGCTGTGAAGCATCTGGCGACCCTGCCCAGCCGCGAAGTGCTGCTGGCAAAGCTGCTTGGCTGCATGACCAACACCGTGGCGTCCTTCGTCCGCGTGGTGGATGCAATCCGCAAGCAGAAGAATGGCGAGGAATAATCCGCGCCGATGCCGCATGAGGCTTTACGCCCCTGCGGTCTGAACAACGACAAGTTTTCATTACGATATCAACCGATATAGGAGGCTGAATCAACATGACTCATGAGGAGATCATTGCTGCCGTCGAATCCATGACGGTGCTGGAACTGGCCGATCTGGTCAAGGCTATGGAAGAAAAGTTCGGCGTGTCCGCTGCTGCGACCGCTGTTGTTGCTGGCCCCGCTGCTGGCGCCGCTGCTCCCGCTGCGGAAGAAAAGACCGAGTTCGACGTGGTGCTGAAGTCCTTCGACGCCGCTGCGAAGCTGAAGGTTCTGAAGCTCGTCCGCGAAGTGTGCGGTCTGGGCCTGAAGGAAGCCAAGGACTTCGTCGAAGCCGTTGCGGCTGGCCCGAAGACCGTCAAGGAAGGCTTGTCCAAGGAAGACGCCGACAAGATGGCTGCCCAGTTCAAGGAAGTCGGCGGCGAATGCGAAATCAAGTAATTCTTCGGAATTACGTTTCGCCTTCTTGCAATCGTCAAGAAAAGCAAAGAGGTTGGATGCTTGCATCCAGCCTCTTTTTTATGCTATCGACACGCTTCGTCTCTGTTCCCCTTGACTTTTTTGCATTCTTGCGGGATAATAAGGCAGGAAATTCGTCAATTCATCCGTTTTATTTCAAGGAGGTGCATGGCGATGCTGACTTTTCGGGACGCCACCGCTGATCAGGCGGGGCTGATCAGCCACATTTATGCTACCAGCTGGCGTAAAACCTATCGGGGACATATCGCCCAGCATTATCTGGATCGTCTGCCCGATGAATACTGGGTGCCATCCATCCGCTCATGGCTGTCCAGCGGGCAGCTGTATGGGCTGATGGTCTATGACGACGATAAGCCCGTCGGCTGCTGCATCTACGGCCGCGGGCGCGACGAGGATTACGGCGACTGGTGCGAGATTGTGTCGCTCTATCTGCTGCCGGACACGATGCGTCAAGGCATCGGCGGCAAGCTGCTGGAAGAGCCGGAAAACCGGGCGCATTATCTGCGCTTTGAGAAAAAGCCGGGCTTTGATGTGGAGGCGCAGCACATAAAAACCGATCTGGTGGAGAATCTGGGGATTCGGTCGATCACAGATCTGAAGCTTC
>CALIRN010000290.1 GCA_938042265.1 uncultured Eubacteriaceae bacterium | reverse complement strand
TATGGCTAATACTCCTTGTTATATGCGTTTTTCGACTGATGAGGGGAAATGCATAGCCTTAGAGGGTGTTGTGACTAGTAGCGGTAACGGCGCAAGCATCTACACTATAGCGGAAAACCAGATGGCATATAATTCCTCACTCTACAGTTCTAGTTATGGTATTAATAATACAGGGCTAAAAAAAACACTGCTTACACGCTTTACGCCATACTACGAAAATGTAGTTGCGGACGGGGTGTATATAATGAAGGGCGCAATCCCTGAAACAATGTCAATATTTGAGCTGAACGGGGTAAAGTATCTTTCATTGGAGATTGCTAATTACAACAATGGACAACCCGTATATTTTGCACTTAAGCTTTAAGAAAAGGGAGGAATAATTATGAACAGATGGAAAAGTGTAGTAACTGACTTAGGATTAAACCTATTAAGTAACGTGACGGACAGCAGGGCAATAAATATTGTTGCCGTAAAGTGCGGCACAGGAAAAGCAACTGAGAGCGAGCTTGCAGATCAGAAGGATATTACAGAGTATAAGTGCGATTTGCAGATTACATCAAGTAGCCAGACAAATGAAACAAATTATCAGATTACGGCAAGGCTTACCAATGATAATGTGTCGGAAAGCTTTAACCTTACACAGGTGGGAGTATATGCAACCTTAGGCGACAGTCAGACTCAGGTGATTTTTATGCTGATGCAATGCACTGATGACGGTGATGTAATACCTGCCGGCACATTAAGTAAGGGTTTTACTGCTACATATCAGATTAATATTGCGTTCAGCAACACTGAAAACGTAAATGTTGCGGTTACGCCTATTGTGGAGGGTCTTGCTGATGTAGCCACCAGTGGCAGCTATAACGACCTTAAGGACACGCCTAAGATTTCAACTGTGGCTGTCAGCGGAAATTATAATGATTTGGAAGACAAGCCGTCCTACAATGATTTGGATTACAGACCTTTTAGGGTTTCATCTACGGCAACAGAGCTTAACGCAGCATTAAGTGCACTTGGGGACAGCGGCGGTATTGTATTTTTAATGCCAGGGACATACGATTTTACGGGGGCAAATCTGTCTATAGGTAAAAATAATGCCATGATAATTGGGTCAGGAGCAGGTACCGTAATTAAACTTGGCGGCAGTACAAATATAAATATATTGGGAAATAATGTTACATTAAAAAATATTACGATTATCAGAGAGGATACAAGCAGCAAGGAGTTTGTTTTGTTGGACTCGGACGGCAGCCATACCGCAAAAGGGTTTGAGCTTGAGGGTGTCTGTGTGGATTGTCCAAATGCTTCAAATGGAATTATCAGGGTAACAAGCAATGCGGCAACGGCAACAAGATTTATAAGCTGTACACTAAGCTCGGACGCAGGCAAATTTATTCTTAATCAGGGCACTATAAGCGGTATTGTCAATAACTGTATTGCATCGGATAATATGACGGTACCCGGTACAATTGTTATTGGTACTAATTTTCAGATAACAGCGGAGGTTTAAATATGACGGATATTAATAATTACGAACCAACAACGGGCAGGATTATTGCCGAGGACGGCAAAACCGCAAATGTTGTGGATTTGCTTGGCGGCGGCACTGCGGTAGGGACTCAAACCTACAACATTAACCAGTATGCGCCTAGAACAGGCAGGGTTATAGGAGAGGATGGCAAGCTGTACAATATTGTGGAATTGCTGGGAAATGTAGGCAGTTCTGTAACAACGCCTACCATTATAACAGCCGCAGAAACCACAGCAACAATACCTCCTAATACAGTCTATGAGTACGGTGAGGTCTCGGAGCTAAACCTCACTCTTTCCGATGATATAGGTAGCTATGAGGTGGTTTTTGAAAGTGGAGAAACGCCTACAGTATTATCCATCACCAGCACAAAACAGCTATTATGGCATAACGAACCTACTGTTCTTGCAAGTAAGGTTTATACATTAGCCATAGAGGTTGGTACCACATACGCAAGGGCGGTGTTGAGCTATGCGGAGTAGTTACAGAGATTTAATAAAGCTGTATGCCGACAGGGATTACAGCGGCAGGACTATTAATATTAACAATGTCAGCCATAGCCGCATACGCTCGCTGGAAATATTAGGGCAGACAACGGAAACAGGTGAAGGTGTCAAAGGTCCAGATAATCCGTATGAGCTTGTGGTGTGCACGGAGGCTGTAATTAATGTATGTGAAGATAATTTAGCTAATCCTCAGGCAGCGTGGTATAACTCAAACATTATTGGGAGTAGTGCAGGAATTAATGGCACTAAAATATATGGTACAAGTAATAAATTCGGAAATTATTTAATTGGTTTGTTGATACCTGTACAACCTAATAACAAATATTATCTGACAAGTTTTGAGTGTGGTTCATCATTAGGATATGCTCTGTATCCAAGAATAATGCAATTAAGGCGAAAAATTGCCATTCATCTTTCAAATAGCACAGAAGATTTTAAAAACTCTGTTATACAGGACAACGTTTACAGTAATTATACTTTGCCAATAGAAATTACTGCAAATTCAGAAACAAATTTTATTATAATCGGTGTAAGTACGCAAAGCGTTACAGGGTATGCAGCGGATGACGATGTATGGATAGATAATGTAATGGTATCTCTAAGAAATATTCCGTATGCACCTTACACTGAGCAATCACTGACAATTCCTTACACTTTGCACGGTATACCCGTTACCTTAGGCGGCAATTATACTGATGATAACGGTCAGCAATGGGTGTGCGATACATATAATCCACTAACAGGAGAGTACGTGCAGAGGATAGGAAAAATAACGCTTGATGGCAGCGAAAATTGGAGCGACGCATATTACGATTCGTTAGGATTTTTTCAGCTCTCAATACAAAATTTACCAACAAATAGCAATACAGATGCATTGCTGTCTAATAGATGGGTAACAAAATCCACAGGATATAAGTATGCGAATGCGATTTTTAAGCAAAGTAATTATAAAATATTGCGAATAAGCCCAAGTACAGACATAGCAACAGATTTATCTACATTTAAGAATTTTTTGAGCAGCAATAATACAACTGTATTATATGCCCTTGAAAAACCTGTAGTAACTACCCTTACACCAACAGACTTATATGCAAATGTACCGAATACCACAATCCAGATTGATGAAACAAATGGTTTAGGCAACATTAAAGCAGTATTACAAACAAAGGAGTGATAATATGTACGGAAAAATCGTAAATGATGAGCTTATCCTAGCGCCAGAAAAGACCCTTGAATATGAGATAAACGGCAAGCACCGCATAATCTGTAACCCACAGCCGAAGCATTACACTGAGGCAGGGTACAAGGTTGTGGAGTATGATGAGGTGCCTGAGGCTGGGGAAGAACAGGAAATATATACAGGGTATGAGGAAACAAAGGATAAAATCCTTGTAAAATATATAGCGGGAGGTGCTTAATATGGATACTAAAATTGAGGTTATCAAGCTTGCAATAGGGGGACTTGCAACAGCCGCCCTTAAATATCTGGGAGCAAACTATAAAATTGTCATTTTACTTATATGCTTTATGGCTGTGGATACGGTTTTAGGCTGGCTTGGAGCAGCTAAAAACGGCACATGGAAAAGTAAAAATGCAAGGTGGGGAGCTGTAGGCAAGCTGGTGGAGCTGATTATAATTGCCCTTATGTATCTTTGCGAATGGGCGTTTGCCATTGACTGGCTGATAAGTACGGTAACGCTGTACTTTTTGCTTTGCGAGGGTGCAAGTATTGTTGAAAATATCGTGAATTATCATCTTAACGAAAATATCCCTGAGGGACTGGTTGAGGTGCTAGGTAAGGCAAAGAACAGCTTTGTAGGTATCATAATTAAGAAAATCAAGGGAATTTTTGAGGAGGATAAGGATGAGTAGAGATATAACAATGTGTCACCCACGACTACAGACGTTGGCACAAAGGCTTGTAACAGAGGGCAAAAAGCAGGGATTTATAATTAAAATCGGCGAGTGTTTTCGCTCTGTGGCTGAACAGGACGCATTATACGCTCAGGGCAGAACAA
>CALIRN010000289.1 GCA_938042265.1 uncultured Eubacteriaceae bacterium | reverse complement strand
GCTGCTTGCAATAGCAAGGGCGGCAATAGCCAATCCGCCTGTACTCATACTTGACGAGGCGACCTCAAGTATTGATACCCGTACTGAAAGCATTGTGCAAAAGGGCATGGATGAGCTTATGAAGGGCAGAACTGTGTTTGTAATTGCCCACAGGCTGTCCACTATCAGAAACAGTGAGGCAATTATGGTGCTTGAACACGGCAGAATTATAGAGCGAGGTGAGCATGAGGACCTTATTAAGCAGAAGGGGACTTATTATCAGCTTTATACGGGAGCGCTGGAATTGGATTAAAATGTTAAAAATGACTAAAAAAACCGCTTTACAGCGGTTTTTTTATACTGTTTATCGGCATTATGCACAATAAATAATTGATTTGTTTATTTTTAAAATTTGTACGTACAAAAGCTGAAAAAATAATTGACTTTTTTGTACGTACAACTTATAATAATCATAATAGGTATAGTTGTAATTAAGCAGGGCTGTGTAGCCGGCAAAGCTTTTGCTTTTATTTTTACTGTACGTATGCCCATAAGGGGAAAACTAAGAAAACACCGATTAATTAAGAGCAAAAAATCGGTGTTCCATAAAATATTTTACGGGAAATTATTATCGGTTTTCTTAAATGTGCAGCGTTTGGGGAAAGGTTGATAATTTTCAATAAAGAAAGGGGAAAAACAAAAAAATGAACAAAAAATTTCAAAGAGCTTTAAGCTCGGTTCTGGCATTCATTATGTTATGCTCCTGCATATGTGTAATGAACGTCGGCAGTGTTTGGGCTGCAAGCGGTGACATAACTGCATCGGCAACAGCGGGAACTGACACATCGCTTACGGCAATTACAGCGGATTCGGAAAGCTATCTGTATTATTATTCGATGCCAAGTGTTTCAACGGCTGCCGATACAGAAATATCAGCAACCGATAGTGCCGGCAACACTTATACAGGTAGTGTTAAATTAACATCTGGTACTGTTAGTTTTGCAATTAACGGCACATCTCTTACCGGTCAGAAGGCAAGCAGTAAAGCCGGAAGCAATGTTATAAGAGGATTAAAGGCAGGTCAGACTGTTGTGTTTGATTTGTACATGAATGCTGCCAGTGCATGTACTATGAGCTTTAAGGCTGGTTCAACCGCAAAAACCAGCCCTGATACTACTCTTGATTTGGGTTCGGCAAAGGCACCTTTTCAGGTTAGTGTAGATATTAATACGGATATGGACTTATACTTCTACAATGATCAGCAGCTTGCTATTGCTAATATTGGTGTTAAGACTAGTGCTGCTGCTGTTGATGGTGAAGTTACATTAACAGAGACAGGTGCTGAAAACGGTGTAACCACTGTTACCGTAGGAGGCGAAGCTCTTGTATCAGGTACAACATACGCTGCCGACTCAGCAGTTGTTATAAGTGCTGTACCTAATGATGGTTATAAAGCTACCGTTACTGTAAACGATAAAGAAGTTGAGCTTAAGAATAACGCTTACAGCTTTAATGTGGACGGTGACGCAGTTATTGCGGTTACTTATGAGCAGGATACAAGATCCGCAATAAAGGAAAGCTTTGATTTATCATTTTCAAAAGACACTTCAGCAGGTGAGGATTTGGGAAACGGCGTATATTCTGTTGATGCTTTGACATATTCAAGCAATAACTCTTTTTCATCTAATGGCAGAACAGGATATATTACTAACACAACTAACCCTACAGATGCAAACGGTACTACAGGCAGCAGTATAGGCATACCCGTAAAGGGCTCTGCGATTTATTTTGTATCTGAGGCTGACGGACTTTTAACGGTAGATTATTATGTAGGTTCTGGTAAGACCATGTATATAAAGTCATTCCCTACGGGAGACGAAAGCAGCATTGAGTCTGTAAGCTGGCAGCCTGACTCAACTACCGACTCAAAGACATTTGAAGTACAGGCAGGCTATACATACTATTTCTTTGGACAGGGTACAAAGGCAAGATATTACGGTGTAACCTTTGTAAAGAACGAGCCCGTTACAATAAGCGGTACAGTAAGTACTACAGGTGATATTACAGCTCCTACACAGCTTATCTTTACTGAAAAGGGAACTGACAATGCCATAACTGCCGATGTTGCAAACGGCAGCTACAGTGTAACACTTACAAACGGAAGAACTTACGAGGTTACCTGTAATGACAGTACGCTTATGCTTACCGCAGGTGGCGAGATAACAGTAAGCAGTACAGTGACTACTCATAATGTTACCATTGCTTCTGCAAGTGAGGAAACCGTAACAGGTACAGTAGTTGGTCTTGATGATCCGTCACAGGTTACCGTTACCTTTACAAAGGGCGGTACAGCTACCGATGCAAAGGTTGGTGCTGACGGTACATATACAGTTGAGCTGCAGCCGGGAACTTATTCGGTAAGCGCAACGGCAGTAGACGGCTATACAATCTCATCCTTATCCGTAGATGATTTTACGGTTAAGCAAAGCAGTGATGCTACAGCTGAAAACTGGAATAATATTCTTTATACAAAGACTGCTGCAGCTGTTACATCAAGTGATGTATATGTAGGCTATGCTGACAAGGAAAATAATTTTGCTACAATTACAGAGGCTATGGATGCTATCAACGTTAGCAGCCTCGGCAAATATACCGTACATATTGCTCCGGGCACATATCAGGAGCAGGTAATTGTAAAGGCAAATAATGTAACCCTTACAAATGATAATGCGGGTGAAGTTGTTATTTCATGGTATTATGGTATCGACTACGCATATTACAGCTGCAACAGCGGCTATTACAGCAAGGCTTATGCAGTTGATAAGCATGCAAAGGGCACACCTGACAGATGGGGTGCTACCGTAAGAGTAACAGGCGGTAACTTCCTTGCGGAGGGTATTACATTTGAAAACAGCTTTAACAGAAGGCAGACGGAAGCAGAGATTGCTGACGGTGTAACTGCTTTGGGTGCTCAGGGCAATACATCAGCAGACAGAACTGCTGCAG
The DNA here is from genome assembly GCA_938042265.1 of uncultured Eubacteriaceae bacterium. Classification (GTDB taxonomy): domain Bacteria; phylum Bacillota; class Clostridia; order Lachnospirales; family CAG-274; genus CALWRD01. The sequence continues at coordinate 1,221 of CALIRN010000289.1, read as the reverse complement.
ATTTTGTTGCAACGGCAGGAGCTTCAACAGAGAGAGCTGCGGCGCTTGTTCTTGACAGCGCTACAGGAGAGCTTTACAACTGTAAGATGCTCAGCTCACAGGATACTCTGTATTTGAATACAGGTGCTTACTACTTTAACAAGTGTACAATCCAGGGTCAGACAGACTACATTTTTGGTAATGTTTCAAAGGCTGTATTTGATGACTGTAATCTTGTTTGGGCAGGTTATACATCAGGTACAAAGGCAGGTTATATAACTGCTGCAAGAGGCAGTATGCTTTTCAGAAATTGTACAATTTCTACTGCAAATGATATTAACGGTACGGTTACACCGGGTTATCTCGGCAGACATTGGGGCGACGGTGCAAAGGTTATCTTTGCGGATACTAAGGGTATGGATACAACTACATTAGTTGCTTCGGATGCATCGGGTCAGACTGCATACTTTGCCGACCCATCGGGATTAACCAAGACAGCTGCAAGTGCGGCAACTGAGTTTTATGTAACAACCGATACGGATTATTCAGCAGGTCAGAAGTATACCGAGCCAACCAATATAACAGCTCAGACCGGTACTGACAGTACGGTTCTTACAGCTGACGATGTTAAGGGGGCTGCATATCTTGGTACATTCAGTCCTGTAAATTATGCGTTTGAGGTTGAAGAAAGTTCTGAAACAACTGCAACTTGGGATTTCAAAACAGCAACACCATCAACTATTACATCTGTCAATATTCAGGGTACAACAGGTACGGTTGCCTCTAATGTTGACGGTATTGAATTAGCTGTAGACGCTACAGTAACAAGCGGTAAGCTTCAGTATAATGCGTCAGGCTATGCACAGTTTAACAGCGGCACAATTATTAAAGTACCTGTATATGCAGAGGGTGATACTGTTACTGTAGAGGCATATCCCGGTCAGTATAAGTATACTGTTGGCGGTACGGCTGCTACAGCAGACACAACAACATATTCTGCTACAGCTGCGGATGCGGCAAACGGCTATATTGAGATTGTTGCAACAGGCGGTGCTTACATTTATTCCATTACACTTGTTACAAGCGAGCCTCCTGTTGTTGCTGTTAAGACAACTGCAAACTGGGATTTCCAAAACGCAGTACCATCAACTATTACATCTGTTAATATTGAGGGTACAACAGGTACGGTTGCCTCAAATGTTGACGATATTGAATTAGCTGTAGACGCTACAAGTGGTAAGC
>CALIRN010000288.1 GCA_938042265.1 uncultured Eubacteriaceae bacterium | reverse complement strand
CCCCTGAGGTTATTTCTTTACTGGCGGATACAGTATAGCGACAATAAAGCTTTTCGGGTATATCGCTTATATCAATGCTTACGGCACCGTTTTCATCAGTTTGCTTTGTTCTGTATAAATCTGTACCATTGTATATGTTGACATCGGCATAGGGTACAGGGTCATCATTCAAGTCAACAATTGTTAAGTTAAGACTATCCCCCTTAGATACCTCATTTATTATGCTGTTGGCAAGAGAAAGCAAGGTATCCTCAAAATTATTGGAATATATATTGGCAAATATACCGCCTGTTGACTCAACAACAGATGTATAGCTGCTCTGAGATGAGCTTGAGGTTATCACAGAGGTTACAATATTTAATTCCTTTAATTTATCTGCCAGCTGTTCAATACCTCCATAACCGTAGGTATTGTCCGTTTTGGTTGGAGCGTCTGTAATTAAAAAAGCAAATTTATATGCGCTTGAGCCCCACATAATTTGTTCAGGCTGAGTTAATACGCCCAAGGCTTCAACAGCGGTTTCTGCAGTATCGCTGCCTCCTTCGGCACTCAAATGGGATAATTCGGATATCAATTGCGATGCCGAGCTGTACCATGGACTGTAATTTAGCTTATGTACAACAACTGAATCTTCTTCACCGCTAACTGTTATATCCTTATAATCAATTAAAGCAATTCTCAAGCTTAAACCCTGCATTTCAATATCTTGAGCAAAAGAGGCAATATTAGCTTTGACATTGGCAATGGCATCATACATTGAACCTGTGCTGTCAATTACAAACACAAGGTCAACCTGTTTTTCCGATTTTTCACTTGCCGAAAAAGCCTGTATTGCACATTGTCTTTGCTCGTACTGGTCAAGCATTCTTTTGTTTGACTCCTCTAAAAAATTATCGGAAAGCTCAATTTCATTTCCGTTTTCTGATAAAAATATTGAGCTGTCTGAGGTTGTAAGGTCTGTTAATTCCGATATTTTGACATTCTGATTATAATTATCCGCAAAAGTTATATTAGCAGTTGAAAATATCATTACTGCTGCAAGAAAAGCAGCTAAAATCCTTTTGTTCATAATAAAATCATCCCTTCTTTATTTATAATATATTGTGTTATTGGTTCAGTCCGATAATTATGATGTGCTAGTGGTTTCAGTATTTTCCTCGGACTGTATATCCTGTAAACTGGTATAAGACGAATTATAAAGCTTACCATCAAATATTGAGGCGATTTTATTTTGCCCGTTTGTATCGGGATATGAGATTTTAAGTATTTTTACGCCGCTGACATCTATATTAAAGGCGGAAGGCATAGTGCCTGCTGTAAATACAGGGGAGGTGTACAGTAAAATACCATCACCGTAAATCTCAAAAAATTTACTGTCCTCGGTATCCCTTAAGTCATAAGCAACAGCCGCTGTGCCCTCAAAATTTGTATAATTACCGTTTATCAGATATTCGGCGCTGTATACATTAGAACCCCAACCGTCAATGCAATAGGCTCTGCCATATTCCTTACCTGTATTATCGGAAACTCTGTCGAAGTTTGAATTGCCGTAAATACTTCCGGTTTTATTGAAATAGTCCAAATCATTAAGATACACAGGTAAATATGCTTTATATTCATTATATTTGTTAATCAGCTCCTTATTATCTTCTATGTCCTCCATTGCTATCTGAACAATAGATGCAGCTTGCTCGTAATTACCATTATCAAATTCCTGCTTAGCTGTGTCTAAAGATATTTTTACGTAGGAATCCTCCAAGCTGTTGCTAAGCTCGGCAATTTTGTCATCATCACCAAAATAATCTGTTGCTGTGCTTATTAAATATTCCGCTCTTTGGTATTCATTTTTAGATAAATATCCAGTGATTTGTGTATTTAGAAAACTGTAGTATTTTTCATATATCTCTGAACAAAAATCCTCTCCCAAAATATCCTCGTACCCGTCATTTAAAGCATTATATACAAAAGAAGCTAAATTTGAAAAGCTTTCTTCCTGAATATATCTGTCTATTTCCTCATATAAATAAGTCTTATAGAGCTCTTTTGTCTTTGCTATTTTTTCGTCAGCTTCCTGTTGAAATGCAGAGTTATCAGATAAAGATATATATTCACTAAAAGCCATTTCATATGCTCCTTGAGTTGTATATGCATCAATAAGCTTCAGTATTTCGCAGTCATTATCCAAATTCTCTATATCCTCTGATATATCTTTCAGCTCATCCCCAATAGGGGTTTCCGATAAATTCATATCATAAAGTGCAGAAAAAAGAGGATATATATCATCATACTCTACTTTTTGGTCAAAGAAATCATCCCTACTTTTTTTTGCCATTGACAGAATTCCTTTATTAAGCAGAACATCCCCTTTTTTATCTGTGTAATATTTATTATATAATTGAACCGCTTTATCGTATTCTTCGCCTTTAAGGCATTTAATAACTTTGGTAGATGGTAGTGATGAATATACTGAAGGTACAATGATAAAAGCTAATAAAATAACCGCAGCAGATACACACAGTATCTTTTTTTTAGATTTTTTGCCAATTTGGGATTTAGATGTATTTACCTGCATCGGCTGCAGTTGATTGCCGCAGTTTGGGCATTGCTTTACATTTTCGTCAACCTTTGTACCGCATTTATCACAAAACATACTAATTCACCTCTTTATTTAGTTTCTCTCCGCAGCCCGCACAAAAAGCAGCTTCACTTTTGTTATAATGCCCGCATTTGCATCTGATGCCGGTATTTTCCGCACCTTGAGTACCGGCTGTGTTTTGCAGATTGAGAAGCTGAACATTAAGCTCCTCAATCTCTTTATTATAGTTGTCAATTTCCGCATACATATCATTAAATTGTTCAAACGTAGCCTCACCTTTTTTGTGCATTTGGTAAACCGATAATCCTATTTGCTGCGCAACTTTTATTTTTTTATCATTTTTTTCCTTAATAGCTGAATTTAGCTTTGTTTTTTCAACAAATAGCTTGGAATTTTCACTTACGGTATTTACTCCGCTGTTAATACCTGCCATTACCTTATTAAAAAAATCTGCCATACCATTTCCTCCTTAGGGCTTTGAATTTCCACAGCTGTCACAAAATCTGGAATTAGCTGAGTTTTCGGCGCCGCATTTGCTGCAAAACCACGTGCTTTGTACAGCCTGCTCATTAGTCGGATTATTAATCTTTGGCAGAGGGACGCCACAGCTGTTACAGAAGCTGTTACCCGATGCATTTATTTTGCCGCAGCCGGGGCATTTAACTGATGCACTGCCTGATGTAGAGGTGGCTTTTGCAATATTATTAATGGCATTTGCAAGCTGAGAGGTACCTCCTGATACATAATTAAGATAAAAATTAACGATAAATGCTGCTATGCTGTCCAAAAGCAGTGCTTTATATCCCCATGTAAGCAGGGTGGAGCCGATAAGCTTTTTAGCTGCGCCAAACTGAAATACGTTGCTGGCAAGCTCATCTACCATATATTTTCCTACAAGTGCTGCAATAATCATTATTATTGCAGGAACAAGGCTTATGCTGGTTTTAAAGACGTTCCCTGCTATGAGTGAAGCTACAAAAGCAATTCAAAAAAATAGCTTTAAACATCTCATCTGCATAGCTTGATTTACCAATCAGCTCTTGAATATCTTTGTCGGTAATAAACTCAAATATGGATATTTTCATAAGGTCATACCCCCATATTTCCACCTTTACAAACGGTAAAAATATGCCTAAGGCTATGGCAAAGCAGCATAATCCGCTTATGCTGGCAATAAATTCGCTTACCTTAATTCTGTTCATAAATAAATCCCTCCTGCTTTAATTATTGTTTTTGATATGTTGCAGTTTTACTTCCTTTAGTTAATGTAAGAGTTGAGCCTTCAAGTTTATAATCATAAGAACCACCTGCCCAAAGCACACTAAATGTAAATTTTCCGTCATTGATGGTATAGGTTCCGCTTAGACCGTCACATATAATCGTGCCGTCCTCACATAGTTCAAAGCCGCCTAAAAACTCAGCCTCACTATATTGTCCCACAGCATCCCATCTGCCGAGCATACGAGATTTATCATTGCCACAGCTTGTCAACAAAACACATAGAAACGATAGCATCAAAGCTATAATAATAGTTTTTTTCATAAAATTCCCTCCTTACAGTCCCATACTCTCAAACACCGCATCCTTATCCTCCTGTTCAATACCGAGGTAGCGTTTGGTAATTTCAAAGCTGGAGTGGTTATAAATTTTCATAAGCAGTACAGGCGGAACACCCTTTTTCCAAGCATGATAGCCAAAGGTTTTGCGTAGAGAGTGGCAGCTTATTTCAAGCCCTATGCTGTCGCCGCCTGCCTTAATAATTCTGTATGCCTGCATTCTTGTAATATGGTTATTTCCCTTGCCTGCAAATATATAGCCTCTGTGCAGGGCTGCCCTGCTGTTGCTTATATACAGCTTTATTGCCTTGCGTATGGAGGAATTAATAAGTATTTGAGTATGCTTATCTGTTTTTTCCTCAATTAGTTCCAGATAGGTTTTATAGCTGTTTGCCTTAAAATCATAAAGGCTCTCCCATTTAAGCTGTAAAACATCGCTTATTCTCAGAGCGCTGTTAAGACATATACTTACAAGAAGATAATTTCTGTATTCACCTCTTTCCAAGTAATATTGTTTGAACTTCTGCACATCCTTAATAGATTTAATGGGTTTTGTTTCCTTCATTTTGTCCTCCAATGTTACAAATTATATAATTGTGTAACCTGTTGATATTTTTTGTAATACATATAATCTCTTAATTATTGACAGTTTTTACTATCTAGTATATAATTAGATTATAAGTAATAAATTTTTTGTATCTTGCATATAATCTGCATTTTTGTACATACTTGATGTTACACAATTATATAATGTGTAACCTGCCAATTGCTGCCAAACCTGATTAAATTACATAAAAATTTTACCGCAGTGTGAGCACTGCGGTATTTTTTTGCTTTACGGCATATATTTATATAAAAAGTAATTGGAGCTTTAATATGAAGCATTTAGTAAAAAATGTAATATTCACCATTATATTTGTGGCAATTACCATGGTGTGTGCCTATATTCTCTACAACAGTACAAGTGTACCAACTGCAGCACTTGATGAGAGCAGTGTCAGACTGCCTGTTATTATGTATCACAATATATCAGAAAAAAGCCGTCTTTGGGGTACTTACAATGTGAGTCCGGAAACCATTGAAAATGATATTAAATATCTTAAGGAAAACGGCTATGTTACCGTAAGTTGTCAGGAGGTTTTGGACTATTGCGAAGGCATTGGTGAGCTGCCTGAAAAGCCTATAATGCTTACCGTTGATGACGGATTTGAAAGCTTTTACGCTTATATGTATCCGCTTTTAAAAAAGTATGGCTGTAAGGCGGTTATTTCGCCTATGGGCAGTTGTATTGACGCTTTTTCCGCTCAGGAGGATCACAATCTTGACTATTCCTATTTAACATGGGAGGAGCTTAAGGAAATGTGCGACAGCGGTCTTGTGGAAATAGGCAACCATACATATAATCTCCACAGTGATGATAAGGGGCGTGTAGGCTGTGGCAGAAAGAAAGGGGAAAGTGATGAAAGCTACAGAGAGGTTTTAAACGAGGACATCGGAAAAATGCAGACTAAAATTAAGCAGTTTACCGCAAGGGATTGTATAATATTTACATATCCCTATGGAAAAATATCAGATGGCTCCATGGATGTGCTGGAGGATATGGGATTTAGGATAATATTAACCTGCAACGGTAA
>CALIRN010000287.1 GCA_938042265.1 uncultured Eubacteriaceae bacterium | reverse complement strand
GGCTTCAAGTATAATGGGTATACCGCACAGGATAACAGCAACCCATGCAGCGTCAAAGGGCAGCTCCACAGGATGGACTATACTGAAGCCCAACGCTATTGCGGATATAATTAAAAGAGTAACCTTTCTTTTTGTGCCGCCCCATTCAAGTATGCCTTCAAGTTTTTCTAACATTATTTTTCCTCCTTTATACCTATAGGGGTATATGTATAGTATACCTATATGGTTATAACTTGTCAAGAGAAAAAATAAAAGGCAGCCGATAAATTGACTGCCTCAGGCAAAATTATATATTTGCAAATCTTTCTACTGCTTTTGTAAAGTTTTCAATAGTCTTGTCAGCATCACCATGCTCAATGCCATCACGCACGCAATGCTTTATATGTCCTTCAAGTACAACCTGTCCGGCTCTGTGCAGAGCAGATTTTGCCGCATTAATCTGGGACAATATGTCCTCACAAGGCACATCCTCATCAACCATTCTGTCAATAGCCTGTACTTGTCCTATAATCTTTTTTAATCTGCGGTGTAAATTTTCAGCATCCATACACTGTTTCATAATTAAACCTCCTTATACCCATAGGGGTATAGATTAATTTTAGCTTTAAGCTGTGATTTTGTCAAGACAAACTACAGCCCTGTATAAATTTCAATATCATTTTTGCTCCGAGGTAAAAGCTTTATCTGCTTCCGATGCCGACATATAAAGCGGCGGAATCTATTTTTGAGTATTCATCACTGAGTTTGGGATCAAGCTTTTTAAGCTGTTCAATAAAGACAGACTGTTGTTCGTACGTTTTACTTCTTTGTTGGCGGTATTCCTTTAAATTTGATGAATAATCTTTTATCGGAAATATTTTGCCGCTGAATAATCGTAATAATAAATTTTGCATAAAATTTGCACCTCTCTTTAAAGTATGATATAATTCATAAGATTGAAAAAGTCAAGGTAAATCCATAAAAATATTGATTTTATGATTGTTAAATAAAAAAAGGTGTTCAAATGTATAAAAGTGATAAAATTGCAGAAAGGATAAAGAATACTGCAAAAGCAAAAAATATTCAGCTTAAAGAAATGCTTAATCAGGCTGGGCTTAACAAAAATACATTGTCAAATATGTATAAGGGCTCAATGCTTAAGGCTGATAATCTGGCTAAAATAGCAGATTATCTGAATGTATCAATGGATTATCTTGCAGGAAGAACGGATAATCCCGATGTAAATAAATAAAATTATCGGCTCCATAAATAAACACCGTCTTTTTATTGATTATCATATAAAAAGACGGTGTTATATTGTTTTTGGCTTTTCAATCTATTTATCTGTGTAGTTGTCTGTACTTTTTTATTTTTGTGCAGTAATATTACATAATCATTTTCATAATCATTTCAACATTACGTTTTTCCTTTTCACTCATATCCGCAGTAACTGCGGTAAGCATTGCCTGTCTTTCGGCAGGGGTGATTTTATGTCCCTTTGGCATGGTATGCATAAATGTCATTATTATGGCTACAGCCTGCTCAGGGGTTTTACCCTGTAGGGCAGTATAAAGCTGTGCAAACGCCTGTTTCCTTTCAGGCTCCAGGCAGTCAAAGGCTTTATCCTTAAAAAGCTCATCAGCATTCATTTCATTTACCTCCTTAACTTAAATCCTGCATAGCTATTGCTGCAGTTATATCCTTAATTTCCATTATTTTCATTAACAGATCAGCGGCAGGGCGGCTATGCTCAGGCAGCTCGTTTTTTACGGCAATCAGCATTTCTCTGCTTTTATCCTGACCACTTTCCGCTGCCAGTACGGTATAATGGTTTATAAGCCTATCCATTTCCATAAGCTTAACTATTATCCCCATATTACGCTGATATTTATAATCAAGATAAGGGATTGCCGCCTTTATACTGCGGATTGCAGGGGATTGCAGCTCCTTGTCAAAGGCGCACAGGGTTATTTCGCTTTCTGCACTTTCCGCCTTGGGCTCTTCCTTAACCTCGGTAACAGGCTCTTTATTTACTGTTCTGTTGTCTTGCATTACCTCTCCCAGCATTTTAGCGGTTTTAACTGCGTTTATTATTTTGCCAATCTGTTCAATATCAGGCATATCCTCCATTTAATCAACTCCTTTTCATACGGGGGATGCGCTGTCCCTTGTAAAATTATATGATTTAACAATAGCCTTATGTGCAAATTTTTAGGGAGAATTTGACTATATTTTTTTGGTATGAGCTATCATGGATTTACAAATTTTTTCTTTTAATAGGGTTATACTGATTACCGTCGGGGGCGATAATATGGTGGTTAAAATTTATGCCGATGTGCTGTTTGCCATAAGCTCTCTGATGGTATTTACAGCCTACGGCGCAGTAGCACTGATATACAATCTGCATGTAAGAGTGCTGAGGATAATCCTTGGCTCATGCGTAATCAGTTTTTTCAGCACGGTTATTGTACTGTATTTCGGCAATACTGTTAACCCTGTCAGCGTATTTGCACTTGCTATGCTGGGTACATATCTTTGCCTTAATGTGACGGCGCTTAAAAGAAATATTGCCTGCAGCTTTTCCGCACTTGCCTTTGGGGCGCTTATAGGCGGGGTAAAGACGGCTGCAGCCCAATTGGGCTTACAGGGTGATACGGCTTTGGGAATAATACTGACAACAGCTCTTTTATATATCGGTTTTTTTGCCGTAATAAAAAGGGTAAGAGCCGTAACAGTAAAAAAACAGCAGTTTTGCCGTCTTACGGTTTGCAAGGGTGAAAGTAAAGCAGAGCTAATCGCGCTTGTGGATACGGGTAACGAGCTTAAGGGTCATGAGCTTGAGAGCGTTATTATTGCCGAAAGGCAGGCGGTGGACTGTTTGTTTAAGGAGGCGAATACCTCTTTAAGGCTGCTGCCGTTTAAAAGCATTGGCAGGGCTGACGGAGTACTTATAGGCGTAATGTGTGATTATGTACTGATTGATGGAGTCAGAAAAAACGGCGTTATTGTAGCAGCCGTGGATACCGCACTTGGTGGCGGTATGTATAATGCTCTTATTAATCCCGGAGTAAATGCCGATTAATCAGATGTAGATAGACTCCCATTTCTTTAAGTGGTGAGTAACATTACAAATTATCAGTGGGAGTACAATCGCCTATCTGATTAAGCCTCTGGCAGGATTGCAGGCGTGTGTGTCAGCTTTGATGACATATTCCTTTGCACACGCCGCACAATAATGCCGAGGCATTATTGAATGACATTTGCCGAAACGGAGGTAATTTTAATGGGATTTATGGATATGCTGAAAAAATTTTTTAGCAAAGTAACAGGCGATAACAACAGCGGTGTTTATTACATAGGCGGCAATGATGTACTGCCTCCGCCCTTGGAGGCTGAAAGAGAGGCTGAGCTTATAGCAGCCCTTGCAGGAAAGGGCAGTGAAGATGCAAAACGCACTCTTATTGAGCATAATCTGCGTCTTGTGGTTTACATAGCAAGAAAATTTGAAAATACAGGTATTAATACCGAGGACCTTATTTCCATAGGCACGATAGGTCTTATAAAGGCTATTAATACCTTTAAGGCTGATAAAAACATAAAGCTTGCAACCTATGCCTCACGATGCATAGAAAATGAGATTTTAATGTATCTTAGGCGAAATACAAAAACACGCTCCGAGGTATCAATTGACGAACCCCTTAATGTGGATTGGGAGGGCAACGAGCTGCTGTTATCGGATATACTGGGCACAGACGAGGATATTATCTGCCGTGGTGTTGAAGATGAAGTAGACAGACAGCTTTTGGACAATGCCATGAAAAAGCTAAATCCTAGGGAAAAGGAGATTATTGAACTGCGATTCGGATTGAAAAACGATGGACTGGAAAAAACCCAGAAAGAGGTTGCCGATATTTTGGGCATAAGCCAAAGCTATATTTCCAGACTTGAAAAAAAAATTATTGAAAGACTGAGAAAGGAAATCAGTTATTTTCTGTAAGGTAAACTAGTGCTTAGCTCAGTAAGCCAAACACTAAATTTATCATTCAATTTTACTTAAAATCTTTTTAATATTAAGCATAAAAATAGTAAAGGTAACAAGTGAAGCAATACCGTCTGCAACGGGCTCAGCATAATAGATGCTTTTAGGTGTTTTAAAAATAACAGGCAGCACTATTGCAAGGGGGATAAGCAGCACAATCTTTCTTAAGAGAGCCAAAAAAAGTGAAATTTTTGCCTGTCCTAAGCCCATAAAGGTAGACTGGCAGGAGGGTTGGAGACCAAAAATACTCATGCCAAAAAGAAAGACGGGCAGCATTTTGGAGGTCAGTGCTACTAACTCAGGCTCGTTATTGAACAGACGCACAAAGCTTTCGGAAAAATATGACATGGCAGTGCAGGAAATAAGCGAAAAGCCAAGACAAATGGTTACAGTTATCTTAAAGGTTTTTAAAATTCTGTCATTATTGCCCGCGCCGTAGTTATAGCTTATAATAGGCTGAACACCCTGTGTAAAGCCGGACATGGGGATTACACAAAGCTGCATTATACTCATAAGTATGGTCATAGAGCCTACATAAAGCTCTCCTCCGTATTTTTGCAGTCCCGAATTAAAGGTAATACTTACAAGGCCTTCTGTGGACTGCATAATAAAGGGTGATATACCGAGGGACAATATTGAAAACAGGGTCTTTCCGTTCAGACGGAAATTTTCGGGCTTAATACGTATAATACTGCGCTTTGAGCATAGGAAAGCAAGAACCCATACGGCACTTGACATCTGGGAGATAACGGTTGCCAGTGCTGCCCCCTTTACCCCCATATTTAAGGCAAAAATAAATACAGGGTCAAGTATAATGTTTATTATTGCGCCTATAAGTACGGAAAGCATAGCTGTTTTTGACTTGCCCTGACAGGAAATATAAGGGTTAAGTCCAAGGGCTAGTTGTACAAATACCGTACCTAAAATATAAATGTCAAGATACTGCTTTGCATAGGTATAGCTCTCCCGACCTGCGCCAAAAAGATATAAAAGCTGCTCTTCAAAAATCCGTACTCCGCAGGTTATTGTAAGAGCAAATATAATAAGCAGCATAAAGCCGCAGCCAAGTATTTTTTCCGCCCCGCTGTAATCGCCGTGTCCCATACGCATGGAGGCAAGAGGTGCACCGCCGTAGCCTACAAAGGCGCTGAAAGCTGATATAATCATAATAACCGGCAAGGTTAAGCCTATGCCTGTCAGTGCAATATCACCGCAGTCTGATATATGCCCTATATAAATACGGTCTACAATGCTGTAAAGCAGATTAATAAGCTGCGCCACTATTGAGGGCATGGCAAGGCTTAATATCAGTGAGGGCAGAGGCGCTTCTGCCAACCTTTTATCGGATGTGTTCACAAAAACAACTCCTTCTTACTTATTGAAAAATTGTGATTGTTGTTGTACAATATAATAAAAAACAGCGAGGTAACTTATATGAATAAATATGAGGAAACAATTTTGGACAGAGCCTATCAGTCCTATGTAACAGGTGGTGACAGCTATACCTTTAACTATCCTCAGGGTAAAAAAGCCTTTGAAAAGGCGTCCTATGTTGAGGCTATTGAAAAGCTTGAGGAGGAGGGTATGCTGATAATAGCAAGCCGTACCGAAAAGCGTATGAGGATTAAGCTGACCGATAAGGGTATTGACTTTGGCAACAGACAGGCACTTTAACCGGCAAAAGGAGCCAAAGGCTTATTAGGCATCCGGTGCAGGCTTAAATTCCCGCTGCGTGTGAGGCAGCCTTGATGCCGTCGGTTATGGGTACGAATATTTCTGCCCTAAAATTTTGTCAACAAAAAGACTTTGCAATATTTAAAGCTATGCAAAGTCTTTTTATTAGTATAAGAGTATTAATTATTAATACTCATCGTCATCATATTCACCGTCATCCTCAAGATAATCGGTATTGTCAGCAACGCCGTCAAGGAGCCCCTGTCTTATTTTATAGCACTGTTCAACTTCGTTGCTTACAAAGCTTTGAAGTTCAATTGATTTATTGCTGAAAGCTTCGAGCATATCGTTAAGACGCTCTTCGGTTTCAGCCATACGTTCCTTTACATATTCCTTGGCGCCGAGGCGCAGGTTTTTAGCCTCCTCATAAGCGGAATCAACTATATGCTCCGCCTCCTCCTGTGCAAGCTGTGTAATTTCATGCTCGCTTGTAAGCTGCTGTGCCTGTGTCCTTGCCTGTTCAAGGATAGTCTGAGCCTGATTGTTAGCCTCCTCAACCTTTCTGTTGCAGTTACTGATAATTTTTTCAGCCTGTTTAATCTGTTTAGGCATATTTGTCCTCATTTCCGCAATTATATCGGAAATATCATCGGCATTAACCATAATATTTCTTGAAAACGGTACCGGGCGGCTCCTTTCTATCATATCCTCAAGCTCGTCAAGCAAGTTGGTAATTGAAGGTACGTTCTGCTCCATTATTGTTTCCTCCTGTCATTATATTTTGCCTGTAATGCATCCCTGATTATTACCGGCACTTTATCATCAATATTGCCGCCGAACAGTGCAATCTCCTTAACTACGCTGGAGCTTAGGTAAAGGCAGTGAGCACTGGTCGGTATAAAAATGGTTTCTATTTCATCTGCAAGATTGCGGTTGGTAAGTGCCATCTGAAACTCGTATTCAAAGTCAGTAACGGCACGTAAGCCTCTTATTATAAGGTTTGCGCCGATAGAACGGGCAAAATCCACTGTAAGACCCGAAAAAGTCATTACCTCAACATTGGGTATATCACAGGTTAATTCCTTAAGCTGATTTACCCTTTCTCCTGTTGTAAAAACAGGAGTTTTTGAAGGGTTTTCAAGTACCCCCACAACTAATTTATCTACAAACTGAGCAGCCCTTGTAATAATATCCAGATGACCGTTGGTGGTAGGGTCAAAGCTGCCCGGATATATAGCTTTTTTCATCTTTAGTCCTCCGTGTGGTCAGAAAAAATCAGGGATTATCCGATGCTTTTCTGAGGAAAGTCATTTTTGTGGTGCGTTTATAGTCCTTAATGCGGTAAACCTCAAAGCCGTCAGTATGTATTTCAGGCTCATTGACGGACTGCTCTGCAACAATAAAGCCGCCGTCCTTTAAAATGTCTGCATTATGTATTGCATCAAGGGATGCCTCCACAAGACCTTTAGAATAAGGCGGATCCATAAATATAATATCAAATTGTCTGCCTGCTACACCAAGTGAGGCAATAACGGATAAAACGTTACCCTTTATTACCTGCGCTTTGTCCATAAGTCGGGCGCGGGTAAGGTTATCTTTTATTACCTCAGTGCTTTTATGGCTGTTATCCACAAATACGGCTGACAGGGCGCCTCTTGAAAGTGCTTCAATACCGATACCGCCGCTACCGCTGAACAAATCAAGAAATTCAGCCTCATAAAGCTCAGGGGAGATTATGTTAAAAAAGGACTCCTTTATTTTGTCGGTGGTAGGGCGTGTTTCAAGTCCCTCGGGAGCCTTCAGCTTTAAGCCCCTTGCCTGTCCCGATATAACACGCATAAAGCTTCCTCCTAAGTTTTATTTATAATAGTTTATTATACATTTTATTTTGTTATAAGTAAACAGTTTTTCGCCAGAAAATGAAAAAGTTTTTAAACTCAATGTCTTGTATTGCACTTACAGGCAGATTTTATCTCTGCCGCTGTCAAAAATATCCGCTATTTTTTGTTTTAGGGGCGTATTTTCCTCTGACAGCAGTTCAGGGTCATTTTTATAAAGCTCAATGCTTGCCTGTTGTACAAGCTTAAGTATATTAATATCTCTGTAAAGGTTGGCAATTTTCATTTCGGGCAGACCGTGCTGTCTTGTGCCAAAAAAGTCACCGGGACCTCTTAAGGACAAATCCTTTTCGGAAATAACAAAGCCATCGTTGGTGGAGCACATAATTTTGAGCCTTTCAAGCGCTACCTTGTTTTTTGCCTCACTTACAAGTATGCAATAGCTTTTTTCTTTGCCTCTGCCAACACGCCCTCTCAACTGGTGCAGGGCGGAAAGACCGAAACGCTCCGCATTTTCAATAAGCATAATTGTTGCATTTGGCACATTTATGCCAACCTCAATAACCGTGGTGGAAACAAGTATGTGGGTTTTGCCTTCTGCAAATGCCGTCATTATCTGTTGCTTTTCATCAGCCTTCATTTTGCCGTGGAGCAAATCTACTTTTAAGTCGGAAAATTCGCCGCTTTGCAGCTCCTGTGCATACTCGGTAACCGCCTTGAGCTGCAGCTTTTCGTTTTCCTCAATCATAGGGCAAATAATATATGCCTGCCTGCCCTTTTCAATTTCCCTGCGGATAAAGCCGTAAATTCTGGAATGATAGCTTGCTGGCACCGCAAAGGTATCAATATGCTCTCTGCCGGGAGGCAGCTCGTCAATTACTGATATATCCAAATCTCCATATAATATCAGCGCAAGGGTGCGTGGGATAGGGGTAGCTGTCATTACCAGTGCATGAGGATTATCTCCTTTTTCCGTAAGCACGGAGCGC
This sequence comes from uncultured Eubacteriaceae bacterium, assembly GCA_938042265.1. GTDB lineage: Bacteria > Bacillota > Clostridia > Lachnospirales > CAG-274 > CALWRD01. The sequence goes on along the minus strand of CALIRN010000287.1, from coordinate 3,435 downwards.
TGACGTACGCCAAAGCGGTGCTGTTCATCTGTAATTACAAGTCCAAGCCTTTTAAAATGTACAGTATCCTGGATAAGTGCGTGGGTGCCTAAAACAATATCGGCTCCACCGTTTTCAAGTGCGTCATAAACTGCCTGCTTTTCCCTCTTTTTCAATGAGGAGGTAAGCAGGGCACATTTTATGCCAAGTCCGTCAAATATTTGTGAAAAGCTTTGGTAATGCTGGGTTGCAAGCACATCCGTAGGCGCCATTAGTGCTGTCTGATAACCGTTGTTTACCGCTATGTAGGCGGCTATCATAGCCACTGCTGTTTTACCGCAGCCAACGTCACCCTGAATAAGCCTGTTCATCACGACTCCGCCGGAAAAGTCATTGCAAATTTCTTTAATGACCCTTTTTTGGGCACCGGTAAGAGGAAAGCCGAGCTGCTTTAATACAGGCTCATGGTCAAGATTATCCGTTATTACCGAAACAGGCTTTGCCTGTACTGTTCCCTTAAGCTGTAAAAGCTTGGTCTGCAGTAAAAACAGCTCCTCAAAGACCAGTCTGTTTCTTGCCATAAAAAAGCTTTCGTCATTTTGAGGAAAGTGAATGTTGTTTATTGCAAAGCTGCGATGACAAAGCTTGTACTGCCTGCGTATTTTTTCGGGTATAAATTCCGTCAGATGGGGTGCAGCCTCATCAAGCACTGATTTTATGAGCTGGCGCAGTATTTTTTGCGACAGCTTTTTTGTAGTGGTGTAGACAGGTACAATTCTGCCGCCGGAGATTGGTTCTCCGTTGGGCTTAAGCGGCTCAAATTCGGGAGAGTCCACCTGCAGGCGGTTATATTTTTCGGTAATTTTGCCTGTGAACATATAAAGCTGACCGGGCTTAAGGCTGTTTTTCATATAAGGCTGATTGTACCATACCGCCTCAATATTGCCTGTGCCGTCAGTAAGCAGTATTTTTGCTATTGTAAGCTTTTTAATACGCATAACCTGAGCATCTGAGGCAATTTTGGCAGTAAAAGTAGAGATTTCGCCTGTTTTTAAATTTGAAATTTGGGTAACCTCACTGCGGTCATCATAATCACGGGGAAAGTACTCAACCAAATCTTCAACTGTGTGTATATTAAGCGAGGCGAGGAGCTTTTCTCTCTCCCCGCCTATATTTTTGATTTCCGTAACAGGGCTTGTAAGCTGCATATTATTCCACCGATACTATATAGTAATACACGCTCTGACCGCCAAAGTGAAGCTCAAATTCAATATCCTCAAATTTTTTGCTTAAGATATCCAGTATTCCTTCAGCCTCATTTTCCCTTACGTCCACACCGTAATATATACTTGCAAGCCCTGCATCTGCATTATCCTCTATCATATGGCTTACAAGCTGTTCAAGCCCTGCCGTCAGGTTTTTATTTACACTATGAATGCTTCCGTCAAGCATAAAAAGATAGTCTCCTTGGTTTATCTCTTTGCCGTCGATTATGGTGCTGCGTACTGCGTGGGTTGCCTGACCTGTTGCAACATAGCTCATTGCTTCCGTCATTGCATTTAAGTTGCTTTCTGCCGTCTCCGTAGGCATAAATGCAACCATTGCGCTTATACCTTGGGGAATAGTGGTGCTTTCTATAACATAAGCTTTTTTATCTTTACACATTTCTGCCGCCTGCTTTGCTGCCAGTACAATATTTTTGTTGTTTGGCAGAATGTACACTGTATCGGCATTAATGGCATTGACTGCCTCCAGTATATCCTCTGTGCTTGGGTTCATGGTCTGACCGCCGGTAATAATCCTGTCACAGCCAAGCTGCCTGAATATATCACTTAAGCCCTCTCCGGAGGCTACGGCAGCAAAGCCGAAGTCTTTTTTGGGCTGAGGCTTTGTCTGTTCCGAAAAGCTGATTAGGTTAGTATGCTGTATACGCATATTTTCGATTTTAATTTTGTCAAGGCTGCCTATTTTCAAGGCTCTCTCAAGTGCAAGTCCCGGATTGTTTGTGTGTACGTGTATTTTGATAATATCATCATCGGCAACTACCACAAGACTGTCGCCTATTTTAGACAGGTAGCTTTTCAGCTCATTTTCCGCATCGGAATTAGGTAAATCAAGGTTAACAAAAAATTCGGTACAATAGCCAAACTTTATTTCCTCCTGAGACAGAGCGGAGGGCGCCGGCTCCGATGTAGCCGATTTGCTGCCGATTACCGCCGGCTCGTTTTCAATGCCGATATTTTCATAGCCGCCTTTTATAATAAGTAAAAGTCCGCTGCCGCCTGCGTCAACAACACCTGCCTGCTTAAGCTGGGGCAGCATATCGGGAGTAGTTGCAAGTACACTTTCAGCGTAGGAAATAATGAGCTTTAAAAACTGCTCTATGCTTTCGGTATTCTGTGCAGCCTCCTGTGCCTTATCGGCAAGCGCCCTTATTATTGTAAGTATTGTACCCTCCTTAGGCTTCATAACTGCCTTGTAGGCGGTTTCCTTAGCTGACTCAAGAGCTGCGGCAAGGTCCTTGCAGTCAGCGGTTGCCTTACCCTCCAACCCCTTTGCCATTCCTCTGAAAATCTGTGACAGTATAACACCGGAGTTGCCTCTGGCACCTCTTAAGGCTCCGTTTGAGGCTGCCTTTGCAACCTCATAAATATTGGGTGAGTTGGTTTTCTGCGCAAATTCCGAGGCGGCAGCTGCAGTCATGGACATATTTGTACCGGTATCACCGTCAGGTACGGGAAAAACATTCAGCGCATCAATTCTATCCTTATTATTAATAAGGAGGTTTGCACCATTTATGATGAAACGGCGCATCATATAACCATCTATTGTCGTGAAACTCAAAACATTGTCCTCCTTAAAGGGCTATCAGTTATCAACTCTGATACCCTCAACAAATATATTTATTCTGGAAACGGTAATATCCGCAGCCTCCTCTACCTTATATTTAACTGTAGAGCTAATGGTTTCAGCAATGGCGGGAATGTTTGTACCGTATTCAACTATTATGTGAAGGTCAATTTTAATCCCTGATTCATCAATCGTAAGGCTGATGCCCTTTGTAAGAGAGTCCTTTTTAAGCAGATGTACAATACCGTCTTTAACGTTTTTTATTGCCATACCCACAACGCCGCAGCACTCTGTAGCGGCAAGACCTGCCACACGTGCTATGACCTCGTTATCTATAGTTATATGTCCAAGCTCATTATTTATTTTTGCAGCCATATACTTAAACCTCCTAATAAATTTTGCATTTTTACAACTATAGTATACACTTAAAATAAGGGTTTATCAACCGTTTAATTTAATATCATGCAAATTGAAAAGTATATTATATCACGTCAATCTAATTTTGAAATATTAGTGTAACATAAAAGCTTTTGAGGTATATTTATAATTAAAAAACATCATAATTAACGCCAAAACAGATATAAAACACTGAGAAATGTTGTTTGT
>CALIRN010000286.1 GCA_938042265.1 uncultured Eubacteriaceae bacterium | reverse complement strand
ACTTATGGTAAATATTGGTCAGGGTGTGCTTAAGCGTGTAAGAGATGATATGTTTGAGCATATGCAAAATCTGCCTGTCAGCTATTTTGATAAGCGTGCCAACGGCGATATTATGAGCCTTTATACCAATGATGCGGACGCCTTGAGGCAGATGCTGAGCCAGAGTATCCCAATGGGATTTTCATCCCTTGTAAGCGCTGTTGTAACCTTTACGGCAATGGTGAGTATTAATGTGCCGCTGTCAATTTTGGCAGTAGCAATGGTTGTTGTAATGTTTGCTGTTACAAAGAGGATAAGCAGAAAAAGCAGTCACTTTTTTGCTGAGCAGCAGCTTGACATAGCAAGGGTAACGGGCTTTGTAGAGGAGCATATGGCAGGACAAAAGGTTATAAAGGTATTTAACCATGAGGAGCAGACTAAGGCGGAATTTGATAAAATCAATGATGAGCTTTGCCACAGTGCGGATAATGCAAACAAATACGCAAATATTATGATGCCCGTGATAGGTAACCTGGGCAATCTGCAGTATGTGCTTACCGCAATGATAGGCGGTATACTTGCCATACTTGGCATAGGTGGCGTAACGGTTGGTGTTATGGCATCCTATACACAGTTTGCAAAAAGTTTTACACAGCCGTTTTCACAAATGTCAAATCAGCTTAATGCAATAATTATGGCACTTGCGGGTGCAGACCGTATTTTTGATATGCTTGATGAAGAGCCTGAAGAGGATAACGGAACGGTTACCCTTAAAAGAGTTAAAATTGATGATGAGGGCAATATGGTTCCCTGCAGTGAGCGTACCGGTATATGGGCATGGAGCATACCCGACGATAAGGGAGGCTTTAATCTTAAGCGTATGACGGGTGATGTAAGATTTTTTGATATGAGTTTTGGCTATGATGAAAATAAAACAGTGCTGCATGATATATCTCTTTTTGCAAAGCCGGGGCAAAAGCTTGCCTTTGTAGGCTCAACAGGTGCGGGAAAGACCACAATTACCAACCTTATAAACAGATTTTACGAGGTAAGTGAAGGACGGATAGAGTATGACGGAATAGATGTAAGGGATATCAAAAAAGCGTCTCTCAGAAAATCACTGGGAATGGTATTGCAGGATACCCACCTTTTCAGCGGTACCATAATGGAAAATATACGATATGGCAAGTTGGAGGCAACTGATGAGGAGGTTTATGCGGCGGCAAGGCTTGCCAATGCGGATAAATTTATTGAGCTGCTGCCAAACGGCTACGATACACAGCTTACCTCTGACGGTGAGGAGCTCAGTCAGGGACAAAGAC
>CALIRN010000285.1 GCA_938042265.1 uncultured Eubacteriaceae bacterium | reverse complement strand
AGAGGAAGTGATATTATGGCAGATATGAATATACAGTGGTATCCGGGACATATGACCAAAACCAGGCGTATGATGGATGAAAATATTAAGCTTGTGGACATAGTTATAGAGTTGCTTGACGCAAGAATACCCTATAGCAGTAAAAATCCTGAGATTGATAAGCTTGCAAAGGATAAAAAGAGAATTGTAATATTGAATAAGGCTGACCTTGCCGATGAGAAAAAAACGGTATTGTGGAGTGAGTATTTTGAGGCAAAGAGGTTTAAAGTAATTAAGGTTAATTCCATTACAGGCAGCGGTATTAAGGATATCAGCAATGCTGCAGCGGATTTGATGGCGGAAAAGCTTGAAAGACTAAGAAAACGCGGCAGAATTTTTACCCCCACAAGGGCTATGATTGTAGGTATACCAAATGTAGGTAAATCCACACTTATAAATAAGCTTGTAGGTCGAACTATGGCTAAAACAGGTGACAGACCGGGCGTTACAAGAAGCAAGCAGTGGGTAAAAATAAGAAGGGATTTTGAACTGCTTGATACACCGGGTATTTTATGGCCAAAGTTTGAGGACAGGGCTGTAGGTATGAAGCTTGCTTTTACAGGCGCCGTTAACGACAATATAATTGATTTGGAGGAGCTTTCCGTAAACCTTATCGAGTACCTTGCAAAGCTCTATCCCAATGCTGTTAAGGAGCGCTATGGTATTGAAACTGATGGCGTGGAAAATACTTTTGAGCTGCTTAAAAGTATTGCTGAGGCAAGAGGCTTTAAGGCTAAGGGCGGCGAGCCCGATACCAAAAGAGCGGCAACAATTCTGCTTGATGAGTTCAGAGCGGCAAAACTTGGAAAAATTACCCTTGAATCGCCTGAGGATATTGCCGATTAAAAAAAATTTAAAACTATGAATATTAAATACTTATTAGGCTCATAATATTACTGCGGAGGTAATACCGAAGCAGAACATTCGGCGGTTGTATACAGCCCTGTTACAGGCAGTGATGTGTACAGCTGGCGGCAGCTTTTTAAGGAGGTACTTTCTAATGGAGAGTAACAGAAGTGATAACAGGTCAAACAGGTCCAACAGACAGGCTGACAGGTCAGAGCAGTCACGCTCTAACAGAGTTGAGTTTGCAAATGAGCTTGGCGCCGATATGGACAAGAAGTCTGACAATCGCTCCGAAAAGGCAAACAAAAACAGCAGATAATTTCTGCCAATGGTAAAATGAAGGGGGCTGCAATACTGCAGTCCCTTTCTACATAAGATATATATAATTTTTGTTAAAAATATTTGCAAAATTGGCAAAAAGCTCTTGACTTATTTATAAAAATATGCTATTCTATTATAGCTGTCGCAGATGGCATATTTCGTAGGGGTGTGGTCAAATGGTATGACAGAGGTCTCCAAAACCTTTAGCGAGGGTTCGATTCCTTCCACCCCTGTTATTATAAAACATTGACAAAATTAAAAGTTAATGTTATAATAAATTAAATGTTGTGCGCGAGTGGCTCAGTGGTAGAGCATCGCCTTGCCAAGGCGAGGGTCGCGAGTTCGAATCTCGTCTTCCGCTCCAAATATTTTTCTGTCAACAGAGGTATCGGATGTTATTTCGGTATCTCTGTTTTTTTGTGCGGAAATTTATTTTTTTCAAAGTTTTTTTCAAAGTTTTCTATGTTAAACGGTACGAAAAATAAACAGCTTAAAATACAATACTAAATAAAAAAATTGGCCGCTAAATCAAGGACGACCTTTTCAGTATGCTTTTTAATTTGTTCGTAATAAACCACGCAATATATCAATCGCCTCGCAGTTTATTATTCATTGATTTTAAGCAGTTCTTCTTTATTCATGTATACATTTTTAGTTTCATCACAAATATCCACGATAAGGTATGGATGTTTACGTTTTGCAATTACGCCATCGTTGTTATATCTGATTTTGCATGACAATACCTGTCCGACCTCTAAATCTTTCATAATACCATTCTATCCATTACTTTTATAATATCACGGTATTGTTCTTTGTATTCGTCAACGTGAGATAGGGAATCCATTTTTTGATCTTCTTTTCTCATGTGATAGATATGTTTGTTTTCCCATTCGTTATCTTCATGGGATAGTTCAATCAATTCATCTATAGAGGCGTTTTCAAATATTTTGTAAATTTTATCTAAAAAAACACAAACGTCGTCTGGTATAGCTACGTTTCTTTTCATAGTTAATAATATAGAGTAGTTTTCTTGTACTGGAAGCACAACACCGCCGTTATCATAGGCATATAAATCCTCGTTAAATAATTTACTTCCTGTTTTAGCAATATAAATATTTTGAGCTAAATGTAAATATTTATTTAATCTGGCGTTCCCCTTATAAAAACCTCTGCCGTTCTTATGAATAAACTCTTTGTTAAATAACAACCTGTCAGTGTCTTTGTTTATAAAATAACTAGCAATATCAACTGCCTTTAACATATCAATCGCCTCCTCATAAGTATATTATACCCATTTACGAACAAATGTACACCTTTATTTTAGCATATTTAAAAATTCTTTTTTATATTCCTCAAAGGCGGTGCTATCTTCTTTTTGCGTACCTGCTTTAATTTTTTTTAAATGCGTCATTTCCATTTTTGTTTGTGCAATGAATCTTTATCATCTGCCCTCGTTCAGTGTTGTGCTGTGGAACTACACTTTGCGTATTAAGCCGGAAATCTTTTATTGCCTGCCCTCGTTCACCGGACATTTGCTTGTCTGTCTGCCTCACGTTGGACTGCGTCCAGCTCGGCCAGACAGACTGCGCAATTGTCCATTTCAATCTCGACAGGGGCAATAAAAGGATTTCCGGCGATAGACAGAATGGTGGGGCTATTCGGAATATATGGCAAAGATAACAGCCTTTTTATGTGTCAATGTTTTACCTGTATACGCGCGTATACATCTATTTCATTCCGCAAATGCTTATATTATTATATATACTAAACATAAAACATAAAACATAAAACATAAAACATGTTTTAAAACATACTAAAACATAAAAAACATTAAAAACATAATAAACATAAAAAAACGCGCGCTGCGCAAATGATTGCTTAAAATGAATCACAATAA
>CALIRN010000284.1 GCA_938042265.1 uncultured Eubacteriaceae bacterium | reverse complement strand
TCGACTCAAACTCTGCCGCCATAACCATATAAAGCATTATAATACCAACTAACAATGCCAAAATCAAATCTGAGAAGGTATCAACCATCTGCTCCGTTGAACCACCAAACTCCCATGTAACACCATCAGGCATCTGGTAGTTTGCCATCATGGCACTTATTTTGCTGTTAGCCTCTGTCATTGATATGGTATCAAGGTTAGCGGTTACGGTTACATATCTGGTCTGATCATCTCTTGTGATTGAGGTAGGTACCTCCTCTGTATAAATTTCAGCCAGGTCAGACAGAGGTATTGATGTACCTGTTGCCGTAGGTATAAGAATACTTTCAACATCTGCAAGATAGGTAATCTTTTCTCCGTCCTGCATAATTCTTATATCATACTCATCATCGTTAATCTTATAGGTTGTAGGTGTTGAACCCGTAATATCCGTTCTCAGCATAGACGCAACATTTGCTGCGGATATACCGTAAAGTGCCGCCTTATCTCTGTCAATTCTTATTGTTGTCTGAGGTGCGGCAGATTCAAGTGAGGTTGTTGCATCGGTAAGACCGGGGATTTCCTTAATTGTCTGAAGAAAATCATTTGCAACCTTTTTAAGCTGGTCATTATCATCACCGTATATATTAACTTCAACACCTGATGATGAGTAAGAGCCCATTGCCGACGTAGAAGCGGTAACGGTAATATCCGCACCTGCTACATCCCTCACCATTTTACGCATTTCTGTAGCAATTTCACTTGAGCTTCTGTTTCTTTCGGTTTTTGATACCATCTCAATGGTAATAGACGCACTGTCACCGCTGGTACCCATAAGAGCCGCCATAGTGGAACTGCCACCCATGCTTATTGACATATCGGTTATTTCAGGCACGTCTTTAACCAAATCGGCAACACGCAGAGCCATTTTTTCGGTTTCCTCAATTTTGGTACCCTTTGGCATATCAATATCAATTACGACCTCACCCTGATCAGCGTCAGGCATAAATACAAAATCAAGCGTTGTTATACAACTGCCTGTAAGAACGATAAAGGCAATACCTATAGCTATTGTAATGGTTCTGTGATGCAGTGCATGACCGAGCAGATTTTCGTAGATATCCTTTACCTTATCAATAAAGCCTGAAATAATATCAAAAAATTTGCCCCATACAGTTTTTGATTTTTTTCTGGCAACATCCTCAGGTGTAAGTAGCAGATAGCTTGCCATAGGCACAAATGTAAGGGCCACAACTACCGAAGATATAACAGAGAATATAATTGTAAGACAGAAATCATTGAACATTTCTGCTGCAGTACCACCAATAAATGTAATGGGCAGGAATACAACAACATTTGTAAGAGTTGATGCGATAACCGAGTTTGTAACCTCTCGTGCACCCTCCGTTGCCGCCTCATAGCGATCAATTCCCTTTTCAAGCTTCTGGAATATACTCTCCAGCACAACAATAGAGTTATCAACAAGCATACCTACACCAAGTGTAAGACCGCCCAAACTCATCATATTAAAGTTTACACCGCAAATCTTCATGGCTGCAAAGGTAAACACTACCGATGTAGGCATAGCAACTGCGGCAATCATTGTAGACTTAAAGTTTCTTAAGAAAATGTAAAGTATAACAACAGCAAGCAAAGCACCCTTTACCAAAGAGTCCACAACATTAGCAAGAGAATCTCTTATATAGTCTGCAGGGTCTGTTATAACAAGAAAGTCAATGTTAGAATATTCCTTCTCAAGCTTTTCAAGCTCCTTAAGTATACCGTCAGAAACACTTACCGTATTTGCGGTAGACTGCTTTGAAGCAGATATAAGAACACTGGTTGCACCGTTTGTGTATGCCTTACTGGCAGTATCGGTATAAGCCTCGTAAACCTCTGCAACATCACTGAGCCTTATAACACTGCCTGCAGCTGTTGTAACAGGCAGATTTTTAATATCCTCCAAGCTTTCATACTCACCCTTAACACGCAGAGTAAGCTCCTTATTTCCCTGATCAATATTACCGAGAGGTGTATTAAGGTTTTCCGAAGCAATAATACCGGCAATACCACTTTCTGAAAGTCCGTAGCCCCTTATTTTATCCTGATTAAGAACTACCTTTATCTCCTTTTCGCTACCGCCTGAAACGTTTACGGAGCCGACACCGTTTACACGCTCAATTCTTGGCACAATTTCATCATCAATAATCTTTTTAACCTCGCTAGAGTCCTTGCCCTCCATAGCGGCGCTTATGTACATTGCAGACATTGAGTTTATATCAATCTGCATAATCATAGGCTCGTTTGCATCATCAGGCAGAGTTGATTTTATAAGATCAACCTTTTCTCTTACATCCTGTGCTGCAGAGTCAATATCCTTGTCGGTAGTAAACTGAATGATTACGGTTGACATACCGTTTGATGAGGTTGACTGTAGCTCGTCAAGACCACTTACCGAGGACACAGCCTTTTCAATAGGTTTTGTAATAAGCTTTTCAATTTCCTCAGGACCTGCACCGTCATAGCTGGTTATAACCAGTGCAACCGGTATATTCATATTTGGCATAAGGTCCATTTTAAGGGTAACCATACCCAAAAAGCCAAACATCATAAATACCAAAATAGCCATAACGGTTGCAACAGGCCGTTTAACACAAACCTTAGAAATACCCATTTAATTATTCCTCCTTACTGCCGTCAACAACGTTAACCTGTTCGCCGTCAGAGAGATAATCCTGTCCCGATACGACAACCTTATCGCCCGCCTTTACACCTGTTAAAAGCTCAATATATTCACCATTGTCAATACCTGTTTCAACAACAATCTTTTTCACCTTGTCGCTGCCGATGCTCTCGCCAAAGCGCTCCATGCGCGCGAGCACGCGCAGCACGTTTCCGTCCCCCGCCGGCTCCGGCAGTCCGTAGGCGATCGAGGCGATCGCCCCGGCGGTGTAGTCCCCGATGCCGGGCAGCGCGCGCAGCGC
>CALIRN010000283.1 GCA_938042265.1 uncultured Eubacteriaceae bacterium | reverse complement strand
TGGCTCTGCGTAAAAAATCCAAAAGGAGGAATATTATGAGCAACAAATTAAAGCGCAAAATCAGCACTATGCTGTCCTTTGTAATGCTTGTAAGCGTAATGCTTTCAAGTGTCAGTGTGACGGCATATGCGGCTGACGGTGCAAAGGTTGATGTATGGGATTTCGGCTGTGTTGCTGAGAGTGATACATCCGTTTATGAAAACCGTATTACCCCTGATATAATCAATAATTGTGCAAATCTGGGTACGGACGGTAAATTTTCAACAGCAGGCGAATATGATTTTAACGGCCTTATTATCAACTCAAACGCAAACGACAGAATGTTCTGTGAAGCAAGTAATAAGCACTACGGAACAAATGCCAAGGCACAGACCGCTTATGACGATGGCTATACTGCAAACGGAATGTGGTATGCAAACGGTACCGGCGGCGATAACAGAAGATATGCTAAACTTGAAACCGTAAATACGGGCGATGAGGTTGTAATTTATACAGGCCCATCAAACTCAGGTGACCTTAACGTTCATTTTACATATCTTGGCGAAGAGGGAACACAGGACGATGTTACAGCCGTTTTAAACGGTACAATGGCAAAGGTCAGCTTTGTGGCAAAGTACAGCGGCTCATATAAGATATGGTATGATACAAGCGTTGCAGGCAAGCCTGTTATTAACAGGATTGTAAGATATCCCGCAACCACCGTTACGGGTACAATATCAAACCTTGTCGATGCCACAACCTCTGGCTGCAGCGTAACGTTTAAAAATCTGACAACGGATGATGATTTTACCGTGGATATTCCTGCGGGTGAAAATACATTTACATTAAATGTAACACCGGGTTATAAATACTCGGCAGTTTTAAAGGGAGCTATAGGCTATGGCTTTACCTTTGCAACAAAGTTTGTTGAGGTACCTGTGGCAGCGGTTACAACGGGCGTAAGTGCCGAATTTACCGTTGAGCCTAAGGAAACCTATGATGTTACAGGTAAGATTAACGGTTTTGGCACTGATTATGATTTATCAAAGCTTACGCTTACTCTCACCCCCGACTCTGATGATACGGATATTGTAAAGGCAGAGCTTGAGGGCACTGAGTTTAAGGCTACGCTTGAGCCTGATATTACATATACCGCAGCTTTGGGCGGTGTAAATGATTATGATATTACCTCAGGAGGCGCTTTCCTTTACACCAATGTAACAAAGGTAGAGCAGGATATTGAGGTATCCGCAAAGGCAGTCTGCGCTGTAGGCGGTCAGCTTATTACAAGCGACGGCAGCACTCTTGCGGCAGGTGATGTAACAGCACTTGTATTTACAAACCTTGAGGACGGTTATACATACTCGGCAGATATAAGCGCAGCGGCAGAAACCTATCTTGTGACTCTGCGTGACGGTGAGTATCAGGCAGCTGTTTCCTCCGATAAGTATAAAACCTCAACACATGTTTCCGTAAAGGGTCACAATGTTGAGCGTAACCTTTACCTAAAAACAAAAACCGTTGCGGCTCCTCAGGTAGATACCTCAGTAAGAGATATTTACGTTGGTTGCGAGGGCAAGGTAAATAATTTTGAAACGGTTGGTGAGGCTTTTGCCGCTGCAGCTGTTATGAATCCTCAGAGCGAGGCTGAAAGAGTTACAATACATATTGCACCCGGTACCTACAGAGAGCAAACATCTCTTAATACACCTTATGTAAGCCTTGTTAAAGAGGGCACAGGCGAGGTTGTGCTTACATGGTACTACGGTATAGGCTACAAGTACTACAGTGCTGATGATACAGGCTACTGGAGTGATGAGGCTGATTTTGACAAGTATAACAAAAACGGTCCTTCAAAGTGGGGTACAAGCACATATATCAAGAGCGGTGCTGAGTACTTCAGAGCAGAGGACATTACCTTTGAAACCTCCTTCAACAAATATATTACCGATGAAGAGGTTATTGACGGTGTTGAGAGCGACGGCTCAATAGCCTTTGTAAGAAGCTTAGGCTCAAACGTAACTAGCAAGGCGGCAACCGAGAGAGCAACGGCTATCTCCATTGAGGCTGATATGGTTGAGTTTAAGGATTGTAAATTTATAGGCAGCCAGGATACCCTTTATATGGGCGCTCCCGTACGTGTTTATTACAAAAACTGTATAATTGAGGGTAACACTGACTATATCTTTGGCTCTGGTAATGCGGTATTTGACGGATGTGAGCTTCGTTTCTGCGGCTACAGCGACAGTGCAAACGGCGGTTATATTACGGCTGCAAGAAATGACAAGGATAAGTGGGCTGGTGCTTCCGTTGCTTTCAAGGGCTATCTTTTCAGAGGCTGTACAATTACAAATAAGGCAACAGACGGTGCAGGCAACACAATGCTCCACACGTCAGGCTACTTTGGCAGACCTTGGGATCAGGATGCAACAGTTACCTACCTTAATACAAAGGTTGAAAATGCTGATGCAATCAACGCAGCAGGCTGGACATCAATGAGCGGTGCAACGCCTGAAAATGCTCATTATAAGGAATATAATACAACCTACATGGGCGAGGCCGTAGATGTAACAGGCAGAACGGCAGGTACGGTTATGACAGCAGACGAGGCGGCTGCCGTTAAGGCACTTGACTACTTCGGTGACTGGACACCTATCTATTATACAGAGGGTACAGCAGCAGTTGATTTTACAACAGTACCTTATTTCTCATCAGATGTAGACGTACTTCTTCCTGCATCGGGTGATACATTAACGGTTAAGTATTCTCTTGGTGTAAACGACAATGTTGACGTATCAAGAATAGACTGGTACAAAGTAGCGGAGGATGGTACGGAAACGCTTATCAAGACCTCCTCGGCGGTAACGGGCGGCGGAAACAGCTATAAGCTGACAGCTGGCGATATAGGATATTATATCAAGGCTGTTGTAACCTCTTTAACCATAGAGGGCGCAGCAGGTACCGTACAGTCCACAACTACGGTTAAAACCGTAGATAAGGGCAATGGCGGCGGCGGTGTTGTTACGCCCAGACCAAACGGTAAGGTTGCAATCTTCCTTGCAGGTGATTCCACTGTTAAGGATTACTCAGCAGGAGCCCTTAACAATAAGGACACAAGAACAGAGGGATCATGGGGCGAATTTATTGATGAGTTTGTTTCAAGTGACTATGTTGTAAGAAATTATGCAGAGGGCGGCAGAAGTTCCAGAACCTTTATTGACGGTACCAAGGATGACGGCTCTGACAGATACTTTGATAAGATTAAGGAAGAAATGATGGAGGGTGACTACCTGTTTATCCAGTTTGGACACAACGATTCCTCCGCAAGCTATGCAGACAGATATGTACCGGTAGGTACACCTGATGAAAACGGTGTATTTCCTATAACTGCTCCTACGACAGAGGGCGCAGGGGACGGTACCTTCAAGTGGTATTTGCAGGAAATGGTAAATGCGGCTAAGGCGGTTGGAGCGACTCCTGTTATGGTAACACCTGTTTCAAGAATGTACTTTGACAGTGAGGGTAAGATTACCTCTCACCATGGCTCAAATGACGAGTATGTAATTGCTACAAAGCAGGTTGCAGAGGAAAACGGTATCCAATGTATCGACCTTTACACCTATACCAAGGAGCTTTATGAAAAGGCTTACGCTGATGGCGGACTTACCGTACCAACGGCACTTTTTGCAAAGGGTGAAAAGACGCACCACAGCAAGGTAGGAGGCTTTGCAATTGCAGCACAGATGGCCTACGAGCTTAAGACAAACACTGTGCTTGGTCTTGAAAATGCCATTGTAACACCTGTAAGCATTTCATCAGTAAACGGCAGCGGTGAAACAGAGTTCAGAGTTTGGTCTGACGGTCGTTTTGAGGGCTATGGTGTTGATGAAAACGGTGCTTATACTACAACTTTAATTGATACCTACTGGACAGATTATATCAACGGTCAGCTTGCAGATATCAGGGATTATGTTCCTGTTAAGCCTGAGGGTATTTGGGGTGACGTTGATAAGAACGGCAGCTTAACGGCAGTTGATGCGGCAGCTATTCTCCAGTATGCATTGGATGAAGGCTTTGATACCGAAGGCAAGTATGATTTTGCCCTTGCAGATGTTAATGCTGACGGTTCAATTACAGCTAATGATGCCAGCTATGTTCTTCAAAAGGTACTTGATGATTCCTTTGAATTTCCGGCAGCGGCATAATTAACGGTTACTTAGGGACACTCCGTAAGGGGTGTCCTTTAGTATACCTAAAAAGCAGATGTGATTGAGGCAAATACCTGCGCTTAACCAAGTAAGGAAGCCCCTGCCTCTATAATCCCTGTATTTGCTTAGCAAATTTCGCTAGTGGTGGGAGCTGCCTGCCTTTCAGTAGGAGTACAGGCTTATTCAGTAGTTTTGCAAGCAAAATCTGCCTTACGGCAATCGGACATCTTTCCGATACTAACTTCTGATTATGAGTACTTAGCGAAAGAGTAGTATGAATATCCTTTAATTTTTAAAGGTTCACAAAGCGCAATAATCGGCGGTCTATCAATATCATTTATATTTTGTTTTCGGCATTATGGCGGATTTCGTAAGCCTTGTTAAAAAAGTTCTTTACAAAAATAATAAAGTGTGTTATTATTACCATAGGTTAATAAACTATAGCCTTTGATTAAGAATAGTAGCTTTTGGTTAAGCTTTCAGAGAGCTGTCGGCAGGTGTAAGGCAGCAGCAAGCCTTTAGTGAATGGACTTATGAGGCTTCGGGTGAACGGCAACTATTAGCCTTGAACGTGTTCCGCACGTTACAGCGGAGGGATATTATTCAGTATCCTTGGGTGGCGGCTTTATCCCAATGGGGGTAGGCTTTTTTTATTTATATGGTATTATCAATTGTTTATAAGGCGCACTTCGGTATAGAGCGGAGTGGTCACATATATGGCTTTAAGGTATCCGTTTGCGGCAATACCTTAAACCTTGAGAGGAGATTAGATGAGATGAGAATTGTGCTGCTTTACTCCCTTGTGTTGGGTGTGGGTGTCCGATGGCGCAGTATGCCTGTTGTTCGGTGACAATTCACATTAATATAAGGGAGTTTTATTATGGAAAATTATAACATACTTGATAAAATTATTGCCAAAAAGAAAATCAGGCTTGCAGAGTGCGGCTATAAGCCTGATATTAAAAGACTTTATACTCTGATGGAAAATGATGACAGGGCAAGCTTTTACGAGGCAATTAAAAGCCCCGGTCTTTCAATAATAGGTGAAATTAAAAAGGCATCGCCGTCAAAGGGGCTTATAAAGCCTGATTTTCGGCCTGTGGAGCTTGCTAAGGATTATGCGGAATGTGTTGAGGCAATTTCCGTTTTAACCGAGGAGGATTTTTTCCAGGGCAGCAGTGAATATCTGCGGGCTGTGCATAAAGCGGTCAAGCTGCCTGTTATACGTAAGGATTTTATTATAAGCCATAATCAGATATTGGAGGCTGCGGAGCTGGGAGCCTCTGCAGTTTTGCTGATTGCGGCAGTGCTTAAGGAGGCAGTGGTTATAAAAGGCTTTTTGGATTTGTCGCACAGCGTGGGACTTGACTGTCTTGTTGAGGTGCACAATCGTGAGGAGCTTGACGTGGCGTTGGAAAGCGGTGCAGGGATAATCGGCGTAAATAATCGTAACCTTCACGACTTTACCGAGGATATTTATACAACGGTAAGGCTTAAGGAGTTTATCCCCGATGACAGACTTGTGGTCGGTGAAAGCTCCATACATACTGCTGAGGATATTAAAATACTTGCCAAGGCGGGAGTTGACGGTGTTCTGGTTGGCGAGAGCTTTATGCGCAGCGGAGATATAGCAGAAAAGGCAAAGGAGTTTAAGGATGCCTATGACAGCTGTAATTAAAATATGCGGACTGAGGCGAAAGGCCGATATTGAAGAAATAAATAAGTATCCCGAAATAAAATATGCGGGCTTTGTGTTTTTTAAAAAAAGCACCAGATGCCTTACAAAGGAGCAGGCGAAGGAGCTTGTTTCCTTATTAAGAGAGGATATCAGGGCTGTGGGGGTTTTTGCCCAAAACAGCGTTGAGGAGATTAAAGAAATTGCGGATTTTGCAGGGCTTGATATTTTGCAGCTCCATTCCGATGAGGATGCGGAGTTCTGCAGCAGACTTAAGGGCTATCACCTGTGGCGTGCCATAAGGATGAAGGATAAGGAGGCATTATCCGTTGCCGACAGCCTTGATGTGGAGGGCTTTGTACTGGACAGCTATACCCCCGAATACGGCGGTATAGGAAAGGTTTTTGACTGGAGACTTGCAGGGGATTTTGCAAAAAATCATTTTACCATGGCGGCAGGCGGTATAAATGCCTCAAATATAAGGCAGGCATACAGCATAATAAAGCCAAACGGAATAGATTTAAGCTCTGCTGTGGAAACAGACGGGTTTAAAGACGGAAATAAAATTAAAGAGTTGATTGAGGAATTCAGAAAGGGAGAACTATAACATGGAGTTTAACAAGGATTTTGGCATTTACGGAGGTCAGTTTGTACCCGAAACACTTATGAATGTGCTTAAGGTGCTGGAAAAGGAGTATAAGGATTACTGTCGGAGCGAGGAATTTAAAAACGATTATATCCGCTATATGAAGGAATACGTAGGCAGGCCGTCACTGCTTTATTATGCAGACAGACTCACCCAAGAGACGGGCGGAGCAAAGATTTATCTTAAGCGTGAGGATTTGAACCATACAGGTGCACATAAAATTAACAATGCAGTCGCTCAGGCTCTCCTTGCAAAGCATATGGGAAAAACCAAGGTTATTGCCGAAACGGGTGCAGGGCAGCACGGCGTTGCAACAGCTACCGTTGCCGCACTTTTTGGTATGGAGTGCGAGGTTTATATGGGTGTTGAGGATATAGAAAGACAAAAGCTCAACGTATTCAGAATGGAGCTTTTAGGTGCAAAGGTTGTACCTGTTTCAAGCGGTACCGGTACACTGAAGGACGCTACAAACGAGGCTATAAGAACATGGGTTTCAAGGGCTGAGGATACCTTTTATATTATCGGCTCCGCTGTAGGTCCTCATCCATACCCTACAATGGTAAGGGATTTTCAGAAGATTATAGGTGAGGAAACAAAAAATCAGATTATTGAGAAAGAGGGCAGACTTCCTGACAGAGTTTATGCCTGTGTGGGCGGTGGCAGCAATTCAATAGGTATGTTCTATCCCTTCCTTGAAAATCCCGAGGTGGAGCTTGTAGGTGTTGAGGCAGCAGGCTTTGGTATTGAAACGGGAAAGCACGCATCTGCTTTTTCGGGAGGACGTACAGGTGTTCTCCATGGTATGAAGAGTTACATTTTACAGGACGGTGACGGACTTATTCAGCCTGTATATTCAATTTCCGCAGGGCTTGACTATCCCGGCGTAGGTCCTGAACACGCTTATCTTCACGATACGGGCAAGGTAAGATATACCTCAGTTACCGATGATGAGTCAATTGAGGCATTTAAGCTGCTCTGCAGAACAGAGGGCATTATGCCTGCAATTGAAAGCTCACATGCTATTGCTCAGGCGGTTAAAGAGGCCGCAAAGATGAGCAGGGAGGAGCTTGTTGTGGTTAATCTGTCGGGCAGAGGTGACAAGGATGTTCACACTGTAGCTAAGTATTTGGGTAAGGAGATTTAATATGAACAGAATAGAGGCAAAATTTGCAGAAATAAGAAAAAATAACGGAAAGGCGCTTGTACCGTATATATGTGCAGGTGACCCCACTCTGGAAATGACTGAAAAGCTTGTTTATTTGCTTGAAGAGTCGGGAGCAGATGTAATTGAGCTTGGTATACCGTATTCGGACCCTCTTGCGGACGGTCCGGTAATTCAGGCGGCTGCGCTGCGTTCCTTGGGCAGCGGCTTTAAGATTGATAAGTTTTTCACGGCTGTTGAAAATATCAGGAGGAACAGCCAGATACCTTTGGTTTGTATGGTTTACTACAGCTCCATACTTGGCTATGGTGTTCAGAAATTTGTAGACAACTGTGAAAAATCGGGTATAGACGGTCTTATCGTGCCTGACCTGCCTTATGAGGAATATGACGAGCTTAAGCCCCTGGTGGATAAAACGGATATGTGCCTGATTCCGTTGGTTGCAATTACCTCAGGTGACAGAATAAAAACTCTTGTTGAGGGCAGCAAAGGCTTTGTTTACTGTGTTTCATCACTGGGTGTTACGGGCGAAAGGAGCAGCTTTGACAGTAGAGTTGATGATTTTGTTAAGGCTGTTAAGGAGGCTTCCGATATACCTGTCTGCATTGGTTTTGGTATTTCCAGACGCAGTGATGTTGAACGATTTGATAGCATTGCGGACGGAGCAATTGTTGGCTCAGCCATTGTAAGAAAGATAAACGAAAGCCTTGACAGCCTTGATGAGGTTAAGAGCTTTGTGCAAGAACTGAAGGGTATATAAAAATAGCACAAAAAAAGCCGTTTAAATATAAAAAAATCGGCTTTTTTTTGTATATGATTAACAAATATAAAAAAATCCTATAAAGGCTATTGCATATATCCTATATTATGTGTTATTATATTAACAAGCAAAGGGGAAAACCTCCTGAGCTGAGCTAAGCCTCTTTAATCTGGGGGGACGACTGCAGGCTTAGTTACCTAGTATCTCGGTTTATAACTGCTATACTATTTTCTCTTTTGGAAACGTGCTAATAGGGAGAGGCACGTTTCTTTTTTTGCTGAATACTACATTTATTCCTTACACACATCCACCCATTTTTCAGCCTTGGAAAACCGCTCAAGCTCATCAGGAGTAAGCTCTATGGCGCTGTTGCTGCTGCCTGCGGCAGGAAAAACCGTTTCAAACCGCTTAAGGGAGCTGTCAAGGTAAACAGCAACGCCGTCGTTTATACCAAAGGGACATACGCCGCCCACAGAGTGACCGATAAGCTCCTCAACCTCATTACTTTTCAGCATTGCAGCTTTACAGCCAAACTCCGCCTTATATTTTTTGTTGTCAATACGGGCATCCCCTGCGGCTACAATGAGTATGGTGCGTTCACCTGCTTTAAAGGAAAGGGTTTTTGCAATCCTTTCCGCTTCACAGCCCAGAGCCTGTGCTGCAAGCTCAACCGTTGCGCTGGAAAGCTGAGTTTCAACTATCCGGGTATCTGCGTTAAACTGCTTAAGATATCTTCTTGCTTTATCAATAGACATTTTATCACATTCCTTCATTATAATTTATGTTAAATATAATTATAGCAACAGGTAAAAATATTGTAAAGGTCAGACAGGGCAAATTTGTCAATTACTGCGGTAAATCACAGGGATTAAGGTTTGGTTTTTAATGTAAAATTAATGAAAAAGCTTGTTTTCAAATAAAAATCAGGCAAAAAATGAAATTCAGGATACTTAAACTTGCAATTTTTGCACAAAAAAACTTTTTTATCCCTATATTTTGGTTTGATAATTGCATAATTTTTTTAATATTATGCAAAAAAGTTACGCTGAACGGTTGACATTGCTTTAATAAAAGTTTACAATATTCTTATTGGGGGTGAATTAATGTTTATATTCAACAATAAAACAAATTTAATCGAAAGACGAGAGCTGAATTATCCCCTTCAGGATGTCAGTAAGCCTAATCTGTACGACAACCTCTACAGCTATAATGAGGTGCCTAAGGTTGCCTTTAACCACAGAATTGTGCCTATTGATATGCCCGATGAAATATGGATTACGGATACAACCTTCAGAGATGGTCAGCAGTCAAGAGAGCCTTATACGGTTGAACAGATTTCCAGAATATATGATATGCTTCATATTCTTGGCGGCCCTAAGGGTATTATCCGTCAGAGTGAATTTTTTATCTATACAAAAAAGGACCAGGAGGCGGTTTATAAATGTCTTGAAAGAGATTATCGTTTCCCCGAGGTTACTACATGGATAAGAGCAAGCAAAAAGGACTTTGAACTGGTTAAGTCCATCGGTGTTAAGGAAACTGGTATCCTTGTAAGCTGCTCCGATTATCATATTTTTTATAAAATGAATATGAAGCGCAGCGAGATAATTGAGCATTACCTGTCTGTTGTAAGACAGTGTATAGAGTACGGTATAAGGCCCAGATGCCATTTTGAGGATATTACAAGAGCCGATTTTTACGGCTTTGTTGTGCCATTTGCCTCTGAGCTTATGAAGTTGTCTGAGGAAACGGGTATGCCTGTTAAGATACGTGCCTGTGATACCATGGGCTATGGCGTTACCTTCCCCGGCTCTGTGCTGCCAAGATGTGTGCCCGGTATTATTTACGGTCTGCATCACCATGCAGGTGTCCCTCAGGAAATGATTGAGTGGCATGGACACAACGATTTTTACAGAGCCGTAAACAATGCCGCCTATGCATGGCTGTTTGGTGCCTGCGGCGTTAACACCTCACTGTTTGGTATCGGCGAGCGTACGGGCAATACGCCTACAGAGGCTATGGTTATGGAGTATGCTCAGTTAAGAGGTACCCTTGACGGTATGGATACAAGAATGATTACTGAAATTGCCCGGTATTTTGAAAAGGAAATAGGTTACGAAATTCCGCCTATGACTCCGTTTGTAGGTGAAAACTTTAATGTAACAAGAGCAGGCGTACATGCGGACGGTATACTTAAAAATGAGGAAATTTATAACATATTCAATACGGAGCTTCTGCTCAACCGTCCAATAAAGGTTGCTGTCAGCAAAACCTCAGGGCTTGCAGGCGTTGCACACTGGGTTAATTCAAATCTCTCTGTTACGGGGGATAAGGCATTTGATAAAAAGGACCCTGTTATTGCGGATATTAAGGCTTGGGTTGACGCTCAGTATGAGGACGGACGTGTTACTGTAATAAGCGATAAGGAGCTTATGAATATTACAAATGAAACCCTGCTTAAGCATGGTATTACTGATAAAAAAGTAGAATTAGGATAATCGGAGGTTATAACAGATGGATAAGATTGAAGCTGCAAAGGCTAAATTTGGTGCGCTCATTGAGGAGCAGCTTAAAAGAGTTGAAAAGATGAAGGAGGACAGGGAGTTTATTGACTTCTCCGTGCTGCCTGTAATTAAAATAGGTATTTGCGGCGGTGACGGCATCGGTCCCGCTATTACTGCACAGGCTCAGAGGATACTTGAGTTTCTTTTGGCTGATGAGGTTAAAAACGGTAAGGTTGAGTTTAAGGTAATTGACGGACTTACTATTGAAAACAGAATTGCGGCAGGTAAGGCTATTCCTGATGATGTTCTTGCTCAGCTTAAGGAGTGTCCTGTTATCCTTAAGGGGCCTACAACAACTCCACGTGCAGGTGACAAGGTAAATATTGAG
The DNA here is from genome assembly GCA_938042265.1 of uncultured Eubacteriaceae bacterium. Taxonomy (GTDB): domain Bacteria; phylum Bacillota; class Clostridia; order Lachnospirales; family CAG-274; genus CALWRD01. The sequence continues at coordinate 263 of CALIRN010000283.1, read as the reverse complement.
TCTGCAAATGTTGCCATGCGCAAGGAGCTTGATCTGTTTGCCAATGTACGCCCCGTGAGAATACCTGAGGAGGGCATTGACTGGACCTTCTACAGAGAGAATACGGAGGGCAGCTATACTCTGGGCTCAAAGGGCTTTGAGATTGACGAGGACCTTGCATTTGACTTTACCGTTGCAACTACTGACGGTACTGAGCGTATTATAAGAGCCGCTTTTGATTATGCGAGAAAGAACAATAAGGGCAGGGTTACCTGTGTAACAAA
>CALIRN010000282.1 GCA_938042265.1 uncultured Eubacteriaceae bacterium | reverse complement strand
AAAGCAGATGATAAAATTTTATAAGGGTGTGTATAAAACCTTTGATGAAAAGCGATTTAACGAGCTTAACGAAATTTTTAAACTCAATGTGAAAAAACGCGTCAATCAGCTTTCAAAGGGTATGCAGATGCGTCTTGCCCTTATGCTTAATATGAGCATACATCCAAAGGTGCTTATACTTGATGAGCCTACCAGCGGACTTGACGCCATTGCAAAAAATGCCTTTAACGATATGCTTATCAGCCTTGTTGATGATGAAAAGACTGCGGTTTTGATATCCTCACATCATTTAAGTGAGCTGGAAAGGCTTTGCGACAGTATCTCACTTATAAAAGACGGGGATATTTACTATCAGAGTGACCTTGACCATATTAAAAGCAGTGTACGCAAGCTTCAGGTGGTATTAAGAAACGAAGCGGACTTTAAGGATATTGACGGCGTAATGAGTGTGGAGCGTGTGGGCAGTATCTATTACATAATTGTACAGGGCTACGGTGATGAGCTTAAAAATAAGCTTGAACAGCTTGGTGCTGAAATCATTGAGGAGGTCGGTATGAGCCTTGAGGAAATCTTTATCTATTCCACCAAGGCAAAGGAGCAGGGCAATTAAGCACCGGGAGGGAGATAAGTGTATGAATTCCGTATATAAAAGATATTTTATAATTACCATTGCGGCTCTGCTTTTTTGCACAGTAGCAATGATAAGTAATGTAAGGAACATAGTTGGAGAGATAGACAGGGTAAATGCCTATGTGGCGGAAAATGGCAGTACAAAGGGCTTTGTGTCTGAAGGACTTTCCTTTTACATTACGGAAAGTGACGGAGAATGGGAGGATATGCAGTACCCGGAGTTTGATTATGCGGGACAGCAATGCCGTGATAATGACGGCGGCAGTATATGGTGGGTTGTTTTAACCCTTGCCGTTGCAATGTTTTACCTTTATGAAAGGGGCAGCTCTACGGCGGATTTTTGTGCGGTACTGCCCGTCAGAAAAAGAGGTATGTTTACGGTTAAGCTTTTGGGTCTTACCGTAATTGCCCTTGTGGTATTTGCATTAAATATATGGTCGGTTTATCAGTTTAATTTAAGGGTTGACGCCTGCAATGAAACCTGCAGGGCTTTGCAGATGGAGCTGGTATATCCCCTTGATTATAATTTGCCTGCGGTGTTTAACAGCTTTACCGGTAAGCTTTGTACTGTGTCACTGTTTCTGCTGCTTGCTGAGCTGACGGGCAGGTCATATCTGCCGCCATGTATATTTATACTTGCGATGTATGCCGTTGCAGGCTCAATATCGGGCTTTTTTAACTATTTTAATTATTATTTTGATATTTCGTATGATGTGTTCAGATACGGCATACTTAATTTCAGACGCATGTATTTTGGCGTAGAATATACCACGGGCATTGTTATGAATTTGCTTATTGCGCTGGTATTTGCCCTATGGGGATTTTTCCTTTCGGGCAGAGGCGATATATCAAGAAAAGGCAGCATATTCCGCTTTAAGTGGGCAGAGAACATGGCTGTTTTATGTATTGTTGTATGCGCCGCCCTTTGCAGCTTTGCTATTATCTATATTTTTGAGCTTCATTATCAGCTTAACTGGGTCGCTGCAGCCTTGATTATGGCATTTTCGGGTGCTTTGGCATACTTTGTAACAGGGCGTATAATTTTATTGTTAGGTAGGTGATAGTGTGAGAGTTGCTACTGTTTTCAGGGATGAGTTTAAACGCTCATCATGGATAATATTTATAGTACTGGGCTGTATGCTTTTGTGCGGTGTAAGCCTCACATCAGTTCTCAGAGACAGCTTTGAGAATATAATAGGCGGAGGTTGGTACATCAGCTGTGTAAATACGGTAAGCTGGTATTTACCTGTGTCGGTGTTGCTTGCTCTTAGCCAGAGCAGAACCAAAAAGGATGATTTTTGGGGCAGTATGCCCTACACTGCAAACAGTCTTTACATACTCAGGCTTTTGTACGGTATTATATTTATTGCTGCTGTAGGGCTTATACAGCTTATAATTTCCGCACTAATATTGCGTAAATATGTCTTTCTTATGGAGGATATAAGCTATTTGGGGTTTGAGCTTAAGGGAATTTATGCCTATCCGCAGTTTTTGATTATAAATATAGGTGCGTATATTATTTCAAATACGGTTTACGGCTTATTTAATAATCGGTTTGCGGCAAGTGCAATGCTGTTTTTTATCAACCTTATGCCCGAAATGCTTTTTACGCCGATACAATGGGTATGTCAATATTATCCCGAAGTGCTTGATGCCTTAAGTGAGGTAAAGTACATTATTGCTTATGGTATAGGTGATGTTTATGTAAAAAGCAGTGTGTACACCATAGGCTATCCTGTTTATACGGCAATAATTGCGGCAATGCTTGTTATGGGGCTGTATATCAATAAAAAAAGTCACGAAAGGGGCAGCGGCAGATTGTTTTACAATAAGTCTGTAAAGGTGATTTTTATACTGCTCTTTGTGCTTTTTATACTTAATATAATGGAAACCGTATTTTTGCAGGGAGGGTTATAAATGAAGATAAAGATTTTTTTTGCCGTGGCTTTACTTTGCCTGCCCCTGTGCGGCTGTCAGATATATGAGGATTATGAGAGTTATGAGGATAATCTGGCGGCTGTTAAAGCTGATGAAGAGGTAGGATATATTAGCGATATTTTTAGTGAACCCCGCTTTGGCAAGCTAAGCGGTGAGCAGCGCAGGGTGCTTGAAAGTGATTTTACTGAGGTTAATAACATTACTTTTATACAGCAAAGCAATGGCAGAGATGTGAATATTTATGAAAGCAATAAAATTAAAGGTGCTTATGTTATGTATGACGGAGAGTGGATAAGTACCGTTATGCCAATCGATGCTCGTATTAAGGATTGTGACGAGCTGTATGGTAAGCTTGAAAAAACTGCTTTTGCTCCCGTAGATTTCCAAAGGGGCTATAATGGACGTAATTCCGTTATCTGTACAAACAGAGAATATGCCGTAATGGATTACAGTAATATAACACCGTTTTCCGTTTTATATCCTGATGTGGATGTACAGGTTGAAAATATGCCCATTAAGGTGATAGTGTATGAAAACGGAGGTAAAGCAGAGAGGATTGAAATTGTAAGTATTTCCTCACCTTATATGGAAAAATTAAGCAGCACCAATATCAATGATGTTAAGGCGCTGTTCGATGAGCTGGGGCTTGGAGAGGAAAGTGCAGAACTTGCACAGGAATTTGGCACGAGCCTTGACAAGGGCAGCTATACAAGAAGTGACGGTGCTGTTTCGGTAAGGAGCAGCAGAGAGGTTAAACGTCAAAGAGATACTGTTTACAATGTGTTTACAGTGAATATCGGATAAGCTTAGGCTTAGTGTATAACAGAGTTCCCATAGGGCATTGTATTTTTATGCTCTATGGGAATTTGTTATATCATATCCGCAGGGCTAAGGTTCCTGAACACGTAGGTTATTATTTCATATCCGCAAAATCACTGTCAAAAATTTCAATCATCATTCTTGCGCCTAAACAGAAGCCGTCAATAAACATTTCGGAGGTTTCAATTGGGTGCAGGTCAATCTGTTCATCCATAATTTTAAAATATTCTCTGCTTAAGGCAGGGTCAAGCTTTTCAAGCTTGGCAATAAAGGTTTCATAATGATTTGCCTGTGCGCGTCGTTTCTCCATATATTCCTTTGAATGGGGTGAAAAACGTTCAAGGGGAGATATATTACCGTCGTATAATTGTAATAATATAGGTTTCATAATGTTTGCACCTCCTTTCAAAGTATGATATAATCAATAATTACAAGTGATAAATAGAAAATTTATTTATATTACGATTATAATACATCTTAGTGTACAAAATCGAGATTAAATATTCACTGAAGTGAAGCTTTTTCGGTATGCACAAAAAAATGGAGTTCACTGAGGTGTAGTCTGTTCAATATTTACAAAGGAGGCAAATCAATGTTTTATGATGTAATTAAAATGGTTTGTAAAAACAATAATACCAGTATTACAAGGCTGTGCAATGATATAGGCGTAAGCCCGGGAGTAATAATTAAATGGAAAAACGGAAGTATACCAAAAGGAGAGACCCTGCTTAAAATAGGTGAAAGGTTTGATATATCCATAGATTATTTACTGGAAAGGACAGATAATCCTAAGGTAAACAGGTAACAATATGCCTGCACGGCTTTTGCTGTGCAGGCGTTTATTGTATAAAGAAAACCACGCGATAGTCGCGTGGTCAGCGTGTCGATAAAATCGACATGCTAAAACGGCATAGCCGACAGACTACGCCGTTAAAAAACAGTTGTTAATATTTTGTAAGTACAGTTCTAAGGTAGGTTGTATTAAAGACCTGCATATTCCATGGCAGCCTTAACAAAATCCTTGAAAAGTGGATGAGGTCTGTTAGGTCTTGACTTGAATTCAGGGTGGAACTGTACACCTACAAACCATGGATGAATATCCTTTTTGAGCTCTACAATTTCAACAAGTCTGTTGTCGGGAGAGGTACCTGCTATTACAAGCCCTGCCTCCTGCATTCTTATTCTGTAGTCGTTGTTGAACTCGTAGCGGTGTCTGTGTCTTTCACTTATGCTGTTGGTATTGTAGGCTGCTCTTGAAAGAGTACCCTCTGAAAGATTGCAGGGGTAAGCGCCAAGCCTCATTGTACCGCCAAGGTTGGCAACATTCTTCTGATCCGGCATAAGGTCAATTACAGGGTACGGTGTGTTAGGCTCAATCTCCGCTGTATGGGCGTCCTTAAGGTCAAGCACATTGCGTGCAAATTCAATTACTGTGCACTGCATACCAAGACATATACCAAAGTATGGTATTTTGTTTACTCTTGCATACTCAACTGCCTGAATTTTACCCTCAACGCCTCGTGAGCCGAAACCGCCCGGTACAAGAATGCCGGAAACACCGCTTAAAAGCGCTTCACAGCCCTTTTCTTCAACCTCCTCAGCATATACCCAACGGATTTTAACCTTTGCGCCGTCGTGGATACCTGCGTGGTTTAAGCTTTCAACTATGGATAAATAAGCGTCATGAAGCTCTACATACTTACCTACAAGCGCAATTTCAACTGTTTTATCAAGGTTCTTTTCCTTATCAACAACATCAAGCCAGTCGGCAAGGTCAGGTGTACCGCATTCCTTGCCAAGCTTGCGGCATACAATCTGTGCAAGGTGCTCCTCCTCCATCATAAGAGGCACCTCATAAAGTGAGCTGCAGTCAAGATTTTGGATAACACAGTCCTTTTCAACATTACAGAAAAGGGCAAGTTTGTCAATTGCCTCTCTGCTTAATGCATACTCGGTGCGGCATACAACAATATCGGGCTGAATACCTACGGAAAGAAGCTGCTTTACGGAGTGCTGTGTAGGCTTTGTCTTCATTTCCCCCGACATTCTCAGATAGGGTACAAGGGTAACATGGATATAGACAACGTTCTCCTTGCCCTTTTCTGCAGATACCTGTCTGATGGCCTCAATAAAAGGTTCGCTTTCAATATCGCCTACGGTGCCGCCTATTTCGGTAATAACAAAGTCTGCGCCTGTTTCCTCACCTGCGCGGTATACCTTTTCCTTAATTACGTTTGTAATATGAGGGATAACCTGTACCGTTGCTCCCAGATATTCACCCTTACGCTCCTTATTGAGCACTGACCAATAGATTTTGCCTGTTGTTATATTACTGTTGACGGTAAGACTTTCATCAATAAATCTTTCATAATGGCCCAAATCAAGGTCGGTTTCGGTACCGTCATCGGTTACAAAAACCTCACCGTGCTGAAAGGGACTCATGGTACCCGGGTCTACGTTAAGATATGGGTCAAACTTTTGTATTGTTACCTTATAGCCTCTTGCCTTAAGCAGACGGCCCAGAGAGGCAGCCGTTATACCTTTGCCGAGCCCGGAAACAACACCGCCTGTTACAAACACGTATTTAGTCTGCATTTTTACACCTCACATATTAAAAGCTTCGTTCAAAAATCAACCTGTTTATTATAAACTTAATACCACTTATTGTCAATATATCCGACAGGCTTTTTTATTTTTTACTGATTGTCATTACCTATAATGTTTACATATGCCTCCAGAAGTGTTCTGTCGGTATCGTTCATAAGGGCATATATTTTTACGTTAAGGGCGCTTATGGTTGCCGTATCCAGCTTATAGGTTACGGGCAGCCCCTCCCTGCGCTGGAAGGAGCCAAGGCTTCTTTTTACCTTGTTGTCGGTAAGAGTGTTGTAGCCTAAAAGCTGTAGCGCTGTACGCAGCTTTGAACTGGAATAATCATCCTCCTCGGATACAAAAAGCACATCGCCTACCTCAATATCAGGGATAACGCCTATGCCGTTTACCCTTTTGCCTGAGCGTGTAAAGTATTCAAAGGCGGTCATTTTAAGGTAGCCCATTTCCGATAGGTCGACAACAGACTGCATTACTCCTTTGCCATAGGTTTTCTGCCCTATGATAATGCCTGCACCGCTGTCCTGTATGGCAGAGGCAACTATTTCCGAGGCAGATGCGGTCATATTGTCTACCAGCACAACCAATTTCTCAAAGGGACTTGCAGTCAGGTAGGAGTTATATTCGGTTACATTGCCTGACTTGTCCTTTGTATAAATAATTCTGCCTGCCGGTACAAACTGTCTGCATATTTCTATTGCCTGCTCCACATAGCCGCCCGTATTGCCCCTCAGGTCAAGTATAAGACCGGTTTTGCCGTCCCTTTTCAAGGCGGAAATGGACTGCCTGAGCTCGGCGGCGGTATTATCGGCTATTTGGGATATTTTAATATATCCTATCTTTGAGTTATCGTATTTGTCATTAACGGTGATAAGCTGGCTTATGCTTTTTTCCTCAACGGTTTTTACGGTAACGGGACGGAGCGACACATTTATTGTGTCCTCTTTCTTATGATGCAGTACTTTTATGCTCAGCACCTCACGGGAGTTGCGTGTAAGCATATTTTCCACATCCTTGGTACCCTTGCCTAAGGTGCTGACGCCGTTAATCTCCAGTATGGTATCATCAAGCCTTATGCCGCTTTCGCCTGCGGCAGAGTCTGAGTGAAACTTTGTTACATGGGGATAACCATCTTCCTCTATCTCAAAGTCGATACCGGCGGTATATATTGTACCGGAGATAGTTTTCATTATTTGGTCATACTGCTCCTGAGTATAGTATTCACTGTAGTCGTCAAGGGAGTGTGCCATCCCGTTTATTGCGGCCTCAACAAGCTCCTGTGTTGATACCTCACCGCCTATATAATTATTATTGATATAGTCAATAACCTCTGCCAGATATTCCTTGGCAAGCTCTGCGTTTTCCTCACTGCTTACGCTGTCAAACAGCTCCTCGGCGGACACCGTCACGGATGCCGAAACGGTGAAAGCAAAGGCAAAGGCAAAGCATATCGCTCTTTTTAGACCCATAAATAAACACACCTTTCGAGGTGAATTACTCTTTAAGTACACCTCTGTTTTTTATAATATAATCACAGGCAGAAGCTATCGTAAGCACTACGGAAAGTGCTACAAAAGCAGTTGCCGCATAAGTGAAAACCGCATTGCCGATGTTTAACAAAAGCAGAATAAGCATTATCATCTGGCTTATGGTTTTTGCCTTGCCCCATTTGCTTGCGGCAATAACCACCTGCTGCTCTGCGGCAAGGGTGCGGAAGCCTGTTATAATAAACTCTCTTGCTATAATAACAATTACAACCCAGTTAGGCAGTACAACGTGTGCGTCACCTGCGCCTATTAATGCAATCATTGCGGAACAGACTAAAAGCTTGTCTGCCAAAGGATCCATAAATTTACCGAAGTTGGTAACAAGGTTATACTTCCTTGCAATATATCCGTCAAGGGCATCGGTTGCTGAGGCAATACAGAAAATTGCGGTTGCTATATAACGTGCAAGCTGCCTTTCAATGCCCAAAGGACATAAGAGCACTACCAAAAATACAGGTATCATAATTATTCTTAACAAAGTCAGTTTGTTTGGTAAATTCATATCATATTTCCTCCGCTATTTCTCCGACAAGGTCATAATCGCTTGCCGAGGTGATTTTTATATTATAATAATCTCCTGCAATAAGCTCGTTTTCGCTTTCAAAAAAAACATAGCCGTCTATTTCATAGCAGTCGCGGTAGCTTCTTCCGCAGTATACGTTTTCCTCTCCGTCAATTTTGCCCTCAACTATTACCCGTAGGGTTTTGCCGACAAAGCTTTGGCAGATTTTTGCGGAAACTCCCTTCTGTACCTCCATAATGTAGTCCTTGCGCTGTTGCTTGATTTCCTCATCAATTTGGTTTGGCAGCCTGTATGCAGGGGTGCCATCCTCACGTGAGTAGGCAAATACGCCAAGGCGGTCAAAGCCAACTTCATCAATAAACGAGCAAAGACCGTTAAAGTCCTCCTGCGTTTCACCGGGAAAGCCCACAATAAGGGTTGTCCTTATGCAAATATCGGGCATGGCGGTTCTTAAGCCTACTATAACCTGCTTAAGCTCATCTCTTGTGCTTTTTCTGCCCATTAGCTTAAGTATTTTATCCTCTGAGTGCTGTATAGGCATATCCACGTAGTGAAGCACCTTTGGATTTGATGACATTTCGGCAACCAGTTCGGGATAAATATGTTCGGGATAGCAGTACAAAAGACGTATCCACTTAATACCGTCAATCCTGCCCAGCTCTCTTAATAAAAGGTGGAGTCTTTGTCCGCCATATAAATCACTGCCGTAAAGAGAGGTGTCCTGAGCAATGAGTATAAGCTCGCTGACGCCCTGCCGTGCCATTATTTCAGCCTCTTTAATAAGGCTCTCCATCCTTCTTGAACGGAATCTGCCTCTTAGGCTCGGTATTGTGCAGTAGGTACACCTGCTGTCACAGCCCTCTGCAATTTTAAGGTAACCAAAGCCGCCAAGAGTGGTGATAATACGCTTGTAGCTTACCTCCTCGTCAAGAGGCTTGTCCTTATCGCCTACAACCTTAAAATGCTTTTCACCTGCTGTAAGACGCTTTATAACAGAGCCGATATTTACAAACTCCGAGGTGCCTACAACCGCATCAACCTCAGGCAGGGACTCAAAAATTTCATCCTTATAGCGCTGTGCCATACAGCCCGTTACGATAATGCCTTTGCAGGTACCCTCTCTTTTGTGCTCTGCCGCATCAAGAACCCTGTCAATAGCCTCCCTATTGGCATCCATAATAAAGCCGCAGCTGTTTATAATTATAATATCTGCCTGACTGTCATCATCGGTTATAATATAACCCTCATTGTCTATAAGTCCCAGCATAATCTCACTGTCAATAAGGTTTTTGTCACAGCCAAGAGATATGAAACAAATCTTTACACTCATAACAATCTCCTTGAAAATACATTATTACTTTTATTATAGCACAGATTATTATAAAAAGCTAATTAATTTTTGCTTACGGTTTTAATTCACCTTCAAAAAAAAGTTGTAATCTGACGTAATATATGATAAAATTAAAAACGATGACTACGAAAAATGTTTGGAGGTTTTATTTATGAGTGGACATTCCAAGTTCGCTAATATTAAGCACAAAAAGGAAAAAAACGATGCCGCAAAGGGCAAAATATTTACAGTATTGGGACGTGAGCTTGCAGTTGCGGTCAAGGCAGGCGGTCCCGACCCTGCAAGCAATGCAAGGCTCCGTGATGCCATTGCAAAGGCTAAGTCCAACAATATGCCAAACGATACTATTGACAGAAGTATCAAAAAAGCCGCAGGCAACCTTGAGGCGGTTAATTATGAGTCAATCACATATGAGGGCTATGGTCCCAACGGTGTTGCGGTAATCGTTGAGGTGCTTACTGATAACCGTAACCGTTCCGCAGCAAATGTAAGAAGCGCTTTTACCAAGGGTGGCGGAAATATGGGCAACAGCGGCTGTGTAAGCTTTATGTTTGACGAAAAGGGTCAGATTATGATTGCCAAGGACGAGGATAGGGATATTGATGCCGAGGAGCTTGAAATGGCGGCAATAGAGGCAGGCGCAGAGGATATTACCGAAAGTGACGATGGCTTTGAAATTATCACTGCTCCCGAGGATTTTTCTGCTGTACGCGAGGCACTTGAGGCGGCAGGCTTTACAGCAGATGAGGCAGAGGTTACTATGATTCCTCAGACTTACACGGCACTTACCTCTGATGACGATATTAAGAAGATGAACAGACTTTTAGACCTGCTTGATGATGACGATGATGTTAAGACCGTTTATCATAATTGGGAAGAAGAGTAGAGTCAGGCTTAACGGTTAACTTATATATTAGGCGGAGCTTTTCCGCCTTTTTTACAGGAGGATTTTATGTTAAATAAAGCATATAAGGGAATAATTGCGGCTGCTCTTTCAGCGGTAATTGGCTTTACTTCCATACCGTTTGCCGCATTTGGTGCAGATTTGACAGTTACAAAAAGCGGCGGATGGTATGAATATGCCTTTGCCCGGTGGAACGGTACGGAAAATGCCACTGTTGAATATAAGGAGGCATCAGCCGATGACAGCAGTTATACGGCGGTTGACAGTGAGCTTATAAGAGGTAATAGGGTAGATATACCCGGTCTAAAGGGCGATACGGAATATACAATTAAAATTACCTCCGAGGGCAGCTCCGTAACCACAACGGTTAAAACCATGAGCTACAGCCGTGACGGCTATGCTCACTATAATAAATCAAGTATAGGTGCCTATAATAATGACGGTACCCTTAAAAGTGATGCAAGCGTAATTTACGTTACCAATGATAACAAAAATACTGTTAAATACGGTAATTATACTGGTATTGCGTCAATACTGCAAAACGCAGGCAAGATACAAACACCCCTAGCTATCCGTTTTATAGGCAAGGTTGATACGCAGACAAGAGATGCCGATGGCACAAAAACCACCGATAAAAACAACGGTGTTGTTGAAATAAAAGGTCTTGTGGATCAGGATATGGGCGATGACTCAAACTTTAATATGTGTGAGGTGAAGGGCGGCTCAAATATTACCTTAGAGGGTATCGGCACCGATGCGCTTATTGAAAAATGGGGCTTTAATATAAAGGGTGGTGCTTCGTCATATGAGATAAGAAATTTAGGCTTTGCACTCTACCCTGAGGATGCGGTAGGTATTGAGAGTGCAAGCAATATCTGGCTGCATAATAACGATTTTGAGTCGGGCGAGAATAAGTATGACCTTACAAATGAGCAGGACAAGCACTATGGCGACGGCTCTACGGATATAAAAAAATCAAATTATATTACCGTAAGCGACAGCTATTACCATAATGGACATAAAACCTCCCTTGTAGGTGCAAGCACAAGCCAGCAGCAGGATTATATTACCTTTGCGCGCAATGTGTTTGACTCTACGGCAGAGCGTACACCAAGAGTAAGAAATGCACATGTACACGTTTACAATAATTATTATAAGGATGTAACGGGTTACGGAATAGGTGCTTCACATAACTCCAAGGTTTTTTCTGAGGCAAACTATTTTGAAAATACAAATATACCAATTACAATGGGACCTGTGGGAAGTGACAAATACGGCGGTACGGTAAAATCCTACGGCGATATATTTGTGGATTGCTATGAAATAACAAATCCGGACAGTGCGAAAACCGGTATTTCCTACACAGAGGCAGCAAGCCGTGACGAAAAAACCTCAATAGCAAACCCTAAAAGCGGCGGTGATGCTTATGATAACTTTGATATAGACAGCTCTGTATTCTATTATAATGATTATTCCGTTTTAACAGCTGCTGAGGCAAAAGAGCATAATATGATTTATTCAGGCAGGTTAAACGAGGACAGCGGCTATAATACGGGAGGCGGTTATGTACCTCCGACAGATGACAGTACAAGTACAACCGAAAGCACAACCGTTTCGGAAAATAGCAGCGAGAGCACAACCGAAAGCATTGACAGTACCTCAACGGAAAGTACAAGCGAGAGCACAACCGAAAGCGTAACTGAAAGCGGCACAGAGAGCACAACCAATGCGCCTGTTTCGGATTTGGTTATTACGGACGGACTTTTTGCAGGTGTTGATTACGGCAACATTTTTGTCCTGGAGGATATGCCTTTTACGGCGGAAGAAACCGTTATTGACGGTGTTGTATATCCGGGCTGGGTTGCAGGCAGCAATAATCCGTCAACCAGCAATGATGTGCCTACCAAGGGTGCGGCAATAAAGCTTACCCCTCAGTATGACGGAGTGTTTAACGTAACCTTTAAGCTTAACGGTAATAAGAGCTATTACTTTGTAGAGTCCGACGGTACAAGAATTGATACCGAAAGTAACGGAAGTGAGCAAAGTGTGTATTTTAACAAAACCTACAATGTAATAGGTGGAAAGGAATACTATCTTTACTGCAAGGGTTCAAAGATACCCGTGTATGCAATGTCGCTTACGGAGGAAAAGCCGCAGCCACCTATAACACTTTTATATGGAGATGCTGACAACAGCGGTGTTATTACCTCAAATGATGCGGCGGCAGTACTGACAAGAACGCTTAACAATGCCTTTGTAACAGTTCTTGAGGCGACTTATCCTGATATTGCCTACGGCTACCTTGATGTAAATGCAGACGGTACCCTGACGGCAGCCGATGCTGCACTTATATTAAATAAGACACTTAACTCAGATATAGTATTTCCTATTGAAAAGCAATGATAAAAGAGATGCTCCTGTAAGGGGGCATCTCTTTTGTTTGGGAGGAAAAACAACCTGATTATAATTGATAAATTAATTTACATTTTATGTATGGTATGGTATAATTATCATAATAAATTTACTTAAGGAACGGGGGTTTAATTATGGGTCTTTTTTCAGACAGGAATGGAGATAACGGACAGGTAGCTAATGAAAATCAGCAAAAGCCGGAGGTTTCCGCAAATCAGATTAAGTGGATTATGGGGGTTATTGAATCACTGCAAAAGGCTAATGCCGACCTTAACAGAAAACTGGATTCCTACAGTTCTAAAATTGAGGATATGGAAAAACGTATGAATATGCTTACTATGAGTATGGGCTCACGTTCTTCTCAGCCTAAGCCCCAGGGAGGCATGAATCAGAACAGCTTTCAGCAGGTGGCTTATCAGCAGCAGGGTGTTCCTCAGGGACTGCCTCAGGGTGGACAGCAGTTTCAGCAGATGCCCCAGCAGGGCTTTGCGCAGCAGGGCTACGGACAGATGCCCCAGCAGGGTTTTGTACAGCAGGGCTATGGTCAAATGCCCCAGCAGGGCTTTGTGCAGCAGGGCTACGGACAGATGCCCCAGCAGGATTTTTCACAGATGCAGCCTCAGCAGGAGTTTGTACCGCAGCCTGATAACGGCGATATGAATCATAATAATTAATTGGAATAAAGCAGCCTTCTTGTCAATATAATCTATTATATAAGATTGTAATCTGATAAAGGAGGCTTTTTTGTATGGTTGTAAATAAAGGCAGTGTTATAGTTGACAGGAAAGCAGGCAGTGCAAATATGCAGCTTATGTCAGAGGGCGAAATTACAGCCTTTGACGGTAAGCCTGATATAGGTACCCTTTTAAAATGTGACAGCTGCTTTATTGTGGATGACAGCAGGATAAGTGACGGTAGGGTAAGCTTTAATGGCAGACTTAAGCTTAACGGAATGTATCTTTCCAAGGGGGAAAATAAGACAGTACACTCCTTTGCACATGAGATGCCTGTAAGTGATTTTGTAAATATAGAGGGTGCAGCCGAGGGAATGTATACATATATTAATTGTGTAACGGCAAGCTGTGATTGCAGAGTGGTAAATGAACGCAAGCTCTTTTATAAGGTAATAACCGATGCAGAGGTTACCGTGCGTGAGCAGGCAGAGTGTGAATATGTTGAGGGCTTGGGAGAAATACCTTAAAATCAGCAAAGGTTTATGCGTGTTGCTGCTGAGGCTGTGCCTGTACAAAAGCAGGATCGCTTTACCGTAAAGGATACCATTGTTCTGCCTATGGGCAAGCCGAACATTGAGGAGCTGCTGGACTGCCGGCTTACGGTTACTTCCGTTGATTATAAAAGCGGAGAGGGCAGCGTACGTGTATCTGGTGACTTAAATGTATCAATCATTTATAAAGGTGAAGGCGAAAATAACCCTATGGAGCTGTATGAGGGCTCAATCCCTTTTAAAGGTGAGCTTGAGGCAGAGGGCCTGAGAGGAGATATGCTCTGTGATGTAAGGCTTGATTTACAGGACAGCTTTATATCTCTGCAGCCAGATGAGGACGGTGAAATGCGCATTGTAGAGGCGGAGGCTATTATAGGCACCTGTATAACAGGCAGGGTTATAAATGAGATTAATGCGCTTGAGGATGTGTACATACTTAACAAGGATACAAAGCTTACGGTAAATAATATTGAGGGCTCGGTATGTGCGGCAAGAAATACTAGCCAGTGTCCCGTAAAGGAGGTAGTGAGCCTTGATGATAAGGCTCCGGATATGCTACAGATTTACAGGGCTGACGGTAGGCCTTATGTTGATTTTGTACAGATAAACGACGGCAAAATTGAAATTGAGGGTGCAGTGGCAGCAAATATACTTTATGTAACAGGCAATGATGAGATACCGGTTTATTGCTACGGCGGCGTGGTACCCTTTAAGCATACGGCACAGGCGGCAGGAGCGGAAAGCAATATGGACTGCAGTGTGACGGCACAGCTTGAGCATATCGGCTTTAATATGCTTTCAGACAGAGAGGTAGAGGTAAGGTGCGTTATCAATATATGTGCCGTTGCCGAGGATATAAAAGCCTACAGCCTTGTAAGCGATGTTGCCTTTGAGGATCTTGATAAGGACTATCTGTCCTCACTTGCAAGTATAACTCTTTATGTAGTGCGTAAGGGGGATACTCTGTGGAAGCTTGCAAAAAGATTTAATACCACTGTGGAGGATATAGCAGGGATTAACGATATAGAAAACCCTGATTTGATTTATCCCGGGCAGAGACTGATTATAGTAAAGCGTATTGCGTAAAGTTTTTTACCGTTAATGAAAAAGTAATAAATTACCGCTTGACTTAGAGTTAGCTTCAAGTGGTATTATATATACAAAGGAGGCGGTAATATGACAATAGCAGAGGTAAGCAAAAAGTATGATATATCGGCAGATACCTTAAGGTATTATGAGCGTATAGGGCTTATACCCCATGTGCCACGTAATCCTAACGGTATACGTAATTATAATGGAGAATGCTGCGGGTGGATAGAGTTTATGAAATGTATGAGAAGTGCAGGTGTACATGTTGAGGCACTTATTGAGTATAGGCAGCTTTTTGAGCAGGGTGATGCAACCGCCGATGCCAGAAAGGAAATACTCGTTGACCAGAGAAATCAGCTTTTAGAGCGTATTGATGCTCTTAAGACCTGCCTTTCAAGACTTAATTATAAAATTGAAAAATACGACAGCGTTATTACCGATTGTGAGAAAAAGCTGAAAAGCAAACAGTAAAAATAACATAATAAAAGGATGGCTGATATTGCCGTTTATAAGTCTATCTTTTAAGGAAACACCGATTTTTGCCTTGAGCTAATCATTGTCTCCTTATATAAGCAGATGCCATATTATTAACCCTATTGTCGGGTATGCCCCGATTTTTCATGTAATGAGGCTGCTTGTGAAAAAATATCCGATAGTATATGGCGGTACGCTAAAAGGCTCTGAATTTTCAGGGCCTTTTTTAATAGTAATTTTTACTTATAAGACAATTAATATTGAGCCGATTTATAAAGTTCGGTGAGCCTGTAGTAATTACATTAGCGCAGTAATGAGGGGGGTTAATAAAAAAGCTTTATTCTGCACCTGTTATTGAGGTGACGTTTTTTGACAGCGGTGATAACACAAATACAGGTATTTTAATAAGCGGTAATTACTCACGCAGAACACCTTCAGGTGTGGGCAGTAATACTTACAGGGATGTTTTTGAGTTTTAAGTAAATAAGAGGAGCTGATATGAATTTATACATCAGCCCCCTTTGTATTGCAAAGACAGGAAAATAACTGCTGTATTATTCAGTTATTTAAGAGGCAAAATATAATTACATGCGCACTCTTTTTATGCTAATATGCGTTATCTTTCAAATATTTCCGTAAAATCAAAAACTCTGCTCCAGTACTTCTCACCGCCGACAAAGGCTGATACTCCATGACCTGCACCATGTACAAGCATAAGCTTTTTAGGTACCCTTGCGGCGGAATACAGCTCCAGAGCATTATCGGTAGGTACAAACCTGTCCCTGTCACCGTGGCAGAACATAATGGGTACCCTGCACTTTTCCACCTGTTTCAGAACCGATGCGTCATCAATGGAAAGCCCGATTTTTCTTTTGCAGGCAGGTTTAAGCCAGCACATAACCATGCCCGGAGGCAGATGGAGCATACGCCTTATTCTGTAATACAAAATATCCTTTAAGGAGGTGTATGCACAGTCGGAAACAACGCATTTTACTTTTTTTAAATTTTTGCTGCCAGCGGCCATAAGCACTGCAGCAGCACCCATGGAAACTCCGTACAGCACGATTTTGGCATTGCTGTTTCTTTTGGCAATACAGCTGCACCAGTCACATATATCCTCCTTATCCTTCCAGCCCCAGCCCACATATTGTCCGGAGCTTTTGCCGTGGGCACGTAAATCGGGCAGAAGCACATTGTAGGACTGTTCATAAAACCGTTTGGCGGCATATAGCATAAGAGTGCCTTCACCGCCGTAGCCGTGAGTAATTACGGCCCATTTATCGGAGCCTTTTTTAATAAATGCCTGTGCATACAGCCTATCCCCGCTTTTTCTTCGTATATGCCAGTTTTCATGCCTGACACTGTTCTCCCAGTTTGAGATTGAGGCTTTTTCTCTGTTAAGAGCCGTATTCATTGCTTTCTGCTCCTTGTCCAGATTGACAAGACCTGCAAGGCAAAGCTTGTTTCCTCTGCACATACAGAGCTTAAAAAGATTTTGTGCCGCGGCACAGATTGCGGCACAGCCTCCCAGAAAAAGCAAACACTTTTTCATACATCAGTCACCCTCATTTACATCTTCCTTTTCAAGCACCACATCAAAAATGCCTATTCCGCTTTCCCCTGTTTCAATACCTGCAAGGCTGTTTTCACCTGGGTTCATACCTATTAAAAAATCTTTTTTTACCTTTTGCCTTTTTTCCATAATGTTCTCCTGTAAAAAAAGTGACGTACATTAACAAATCACTATTTTATAATTTATTTATCAGTGATTTATATAAAATGTACGCCACATTTATTATTTAAAAATGGTTAAGCTGCTTATTACTTGCCTGCCATGTGCTTTTCCTGCGCCTCAATCATCTTTTTAACCATGTAGCCGCCTACATAGCCGTTTTGAGCTGAGGTAAGGTCTCCGTTATAGCCCTGCTTAAGAGGTACGCCGATTTCACTTGCAACCTCATATTTAAACTTGTCCATAGCCTCTCTGGCTTCAGGTACGTTAACCCTGTTTGAACTTGAATTACTGTTTGACATAAAATTTCCTCCTGAAAAATAAATTTATAATCACGACTTAAGCGCTGCTTAAATGTGTTACAGTAATTATTATCCCGAGCAGAATGTTTTTTAATCAGCCAATTTTTTGCATTTTTGTGTGTTTGTGCCTTTTGTACACTGTTGTTTAAAATTAACAGTTGATGGGTTAATTTTAGCGGTTTTACATATATTAAACGGACATAATGCACAATTTTTTTATATGTAATTGACTTGTAAAACGGACTGATTTAAACTGTAATTAAGAAATAGTGTGCGGGCACGGTAAAAGGATGTATGGAGGTGACAGCATGAGTGTAACCATAAAAAAGATTGCGGAGCTTTGCGGTGTTTCAAGGGGAACCGTTGACAGAGTTATCAACAACCGAGGTAATGTAAAAAAGGAAACTGAGGAAAAGATTTTGCGTATTGCAAAGCAACTCAACTATACACCCAATATGGCTGCAAAATCATTATCCGCAAAAAAACGCAACATAACAATAGGCGTTGTTTTGGCGGCAGAGGGCAACTCATTTTTTGATGATATTTTAAAGGGAATGTATCAGGCTCAGAAGGAGCTGGGAGATTACGGCATAAGCCTGCTTATAAAAACAATGAAGGGCTATAATGTTGATAACCAGCTTGAACTGATTGACTCCATCTCCGATAAAATATCTGCCCTTGTGCTAAATCCCATAAGTGATGCAAGGCTTGAGAGCAAAATTAACAGGCTGGCTGAATCGGGAATACCTGTTGCTGCGGTCAATACGGATATTGAAAGCTCCAAGCGTCTGTTTTATGTGGGCAGCAATTATACCAAGGGCGGTGAAACTGCCTGTGGTATGCTTGCTCTTATTACAGGCGGCAGGGCTAATATCGGTATCTTATCAGGCTCGGATAAGCTTGTGGGGCATAACAGACGTATAAACGGATTTAAGCAAACCTGTCAGGAAAGGTACCCGTTTTTTAATGTGCTTGCCTATGCTCAAACAGATGATGATGAAATACGGGCCTTTGAGGTTACGGAGAAAATGCTTAGGGAGCAGCCGGAAATTGACACACTTTATATAGTGGGTGCAGGTGTTTACGGTGCCTGCAGAGCCGTTATTTCCATGAACCGACAGGAGGGGTTTAATGTCATTTGTTTTGACAGAGTCCCCGGCACTATAGAAATGATGGAAAAGGGACTTATCAAGGCTACGATATGTCAGCAGCCCTTTACTCAGGGAAACAAATCCATACATATAATGTTCAATTATCTTATCAGTGGTGTAAAGCCTGAAAAGGTACAATATATAGTAAAAAATGAAATCCGCATTGCGGAAAATATCTAAGGAGGAACTGAAATGAAAACTTATTTTCCAAATCTGCCACAGGTTAAGTATGAGGGTGCAAATTCACAAAACCCTTTTGCCTACAAATTTTATGATGCCGACAGAGTTATTGGGGGAAAAACCATGAAGGAGCAGCTTAAGTTTGCCATGAGCTGGTGGCACACACTTTGTGCAGGTGGCGGTGATCCCTTCGGCAGTGAAACAATGGCAAGAGATTACGGCGAAACGGATCCCATGGACATTGCAAAGGCTAAGGCTGACGCAGGTTTTGAGTTTATGACAAAAATGGGTATTGAGTACTTCTGCTTTCATGATGCGGATATTGCACCTCAGGGTGAAACTTTTGCCCGTACTAAGGCTAACCTGCTTGAAATGGTGGATTATATTGAGGGCAAAATGAAGGCAACAGGTATTAAGCTGCTTTGGGGTACCTCAAATTGCTTTAATCATCCCCGCTTTATGCATGGTGCAGGTACCTCCTGCAATCCTGACAGCTTTGCCTATGCGGCGGCTCAGATTAAAAACGCCATTGACGCAACAATACGTTTAGGCGGAAGCGGTTATGTGTTCTGGGGTGGCAGAGAGGGCTATGAAACTTTGTTAAATACGGATATGGCATTGGAGCTTGACAATATGGCAAGGCTTATGCATATGGCTGTTGACTATGCTCGTGCAAAGGGCTTTAAGGGCGACTTTTATATTGAGCCAAAGCCAAAGGAGCCTACAAAACATCAGTATGACTTTGACAGTGCAACGGTACTGGGCTTTTTAAGAAAATATGGTCTTGATAAGGACTTTAAGCTGAATATTGAGGCTAACCACGCTACCCTTGCGGGACATACCTTCGAGCATGAGCTGTGCGTTGCACGTATCAACGGTGCCTTCGGCAGTATTGACGCAAATCAGGGCGATCCTCATCTTGGCTGGGATACGGACCAGTTTCCTACTGATGTGCGATCTGCCACGCTTTGTATGCTTGAGGTATTAAGGGCAGGAGGCTTTACCAACGGCGGACTTAACTTTGATGCGAAGGTAAGACGTCCCTCTTTTGAGTTTGAGGATATTGCTCATGCCTATATCAGCGGTATGGATACTTTTGCTTTAGGGCTTATAAAGGCTTACGAGATAATTGAGGACGGCAGAATTGACGGGTTTGTAAAGGAACGGTATGCAGGCTATGGTGTAGGCATAGGTAAGGCTATTGTAAACGGCGAGGCTTCGCTTGAGATACTTGAAGAATATACTCTCACTCATCCTGAGCCCGTAATGCACAGCGGCAGACAGGAATACCTTGAATCGGTGCTTAACTCTGTTCTTTTTAAGCAATAACAAAAACAGGCTGACTTATTTGATTAATGAGGTGTCCCAATAGTTTAACTTTTGGGAGGTCAGTTCATGAGTCAGCCTGTTTTATTATTCCCTGTAATGTCTTGAAATATTAAGTACTATAGCCATAGCAAGCATAAAGGTAAGCATTGATGTACCGCCGTAGCTTATAAATGGCAGCGGAATACCCGTATTAGGCATAGTGTTGGTTACAACGGAGATATTGATAAATACCTGTATGCCTACCATTACCGCAACACCTGTCGCCACAAGGGTACCGAACATACTGGTGGCGTCAATTGCAATTTTAATGCAACGCCAGAGCATAATCATATACAAAAGTACAATAATACCTGCCCCCACAGCGCCAAGCTCCTCACAGATAACGGCAAAAATAATATCGTTGTGGCTTTCGGGGATAAAGCCCAGCTTTTGTCTGGATTGCCCCAGACCTACTCCAAAAAGTCCCCCTGAGCCTACCGCATAAAGCCCCTGTAAAATCTGATAACCTGTGCCAAGCATATCGGAGCTTGGGTCAAGCCATGCCTTTACACGGTTGCCGCGAAACTCATCACCAAGTGCAAATACACCAATCATACCCAGTACACCTACTGCTCCCCAGGGAAGAAAGTACCAAAATTTATTTGTTGCCACAAACAGTATGCCGCAGCCTACAACTGCCATTACAAGGCACGTACTGACATTTTCCACACCTACAAGTACAACAGGTATGGCAATAAAGCCTATACATAAACAAAAGCCCTTAAAGCTGTCAACTATATGCGTGCGTTTTGAAAGAAAGTCGGCAAGGACAAGGATAAGCACTAGCTTTGCAGGCTCTGATGGCTGTATACCCAAAATCCATCTTGTGGCGCCGTTGGAGGCAGTACCTGCAACAAGCACCGCAAGGAGCATAATTACCATACCTATGTACATAATTCTGCTCCAGTTTTGGTAGTTTTGATAAGGAAAACGTGAAACAACAGCAAGAATTATAAAGCCCATAATGGCAAAAACAATTTCTTTTCTGAAAAAGTAGTACATATCATTATTAAATTTGGAGCTGCTTCCCGCATCATAATAACTGGAGCTGAAAACCATAACAACGCCAATAAGAGTAAGCAGTACTATGCTGAGCAGTAAAATATAGTCCATATTTCCTACCTTTACCCTGCGCTCCGCAGGCGGTTTATTATTATATTCAGGCAAATAACCACCTCCATGATAAATAAACTTGTGTTTATAGATGTGCTGCTTTTATTGCGGAAAAGCAGCATCACCTTACAACTTTGTAAAGTTGATTTCCGCGTGTTTTTTGTTAGACAGACAGAAATTTACAGAACAACTGATATTTTATATTGTTTGCAAAATTACTTTTTATTAGAAAGTCTTCCTACAAGCTCCTTGAAAATTTCTCCTCTTTGCTCGTAGGAGTCAAACATATCCCAGCTTGCGCAGGCAGGGGAGAGCAATACACAGTCGCCTTCGGAGGCATGGTCCGCACACATATTAAAGGCTTCCTCAAAGTCTGATGCAATTTCGTAATCGGTAAAGCCTGCACTGTCAAGGGTTTCCTTAAGCTGCTCCTTTACTGCGCCAAGTACGGCGGCATACTTAACTCTGCCCTTAAAAAGCCGTACCCACTCTGTAAAATCCGAGCCTTTGTCATAACCTCCCGCAATAAGGCATATTGGCTTTTTCATGGCTAAAACAGCTTTAATTGAAGCATCGGGATTGGTTCCCTTTGAGTCATTGTAGTAGGCAACGCCGCCTACAGTGTTCACATATTCAATACGGTGCTCAACAGCCCTGAAGTCCTTAAGGGTCTGTCTTATAACCGCCATGGGTACACCTGCGCATACGCTGCAGCCGATAGCTGCCATGGCATTTTCCACATTATGACCGCCTAATATATTAAGCTCATCAATATCCACAACCCTTTCACTGTAGCCCATACAGTCTATATATATGCTTTTTTCATCGGAATATATGCCGCCGTCAAGCTTTTTGTCAAGGGAAAAGTAAATTACCTTTGCCTTTGAGCGGTTTGCCATATCCCTTGTGACAGGATCGCTGTAGTTTAAAATTGTATAGTCATTTTCAGCCTGATTTTCAAAAACTCTTTCCTTTGCGGCAATATAGTTTTCAAGAGTGTGGTGTCTGTTCAGGTGGTCAGGCGTTATGTTAAGCACTGCACTTACCTTTGGTGCAAACTCCTTTATGGTTTCAAGCTGAAATGAGGACATCTCTGCAACAACACAGCTACTTTCACTGATTTCGTCAACATAGTCCGAAAAGGGGGTGCCGATATTACCCACAACAAAGGTATCATGGTTAAAGTTATGCATAATTTCACCCACAAGAGTTGTAGTGGTGGTTTTACCGTTGGTACCTGTTATGGCAATTACGGGTGCCTTACATATTCTATATGCAAGCTCTACCTCGCCGAGTACTTCAATACCAAGCATTTTTGCCTTATTTACAAAGGGTAAGTCGGTAGGGATACCGGGGCTTAAAACAAGCATATTAAAGCCATCAATTATTTCATCGGGGTTTTTGCCCAGATAAAGCTCTATGCCTGAATTTTTCAGTTGTACGATATCCTCTGCATTAAGCTTGTCCTCTGTTTTTAAATCCTGTAATGTAACGGAGGCTCCCTTTTTTCTTAAAAGATTTGCAGCTGCAATTCCGCTTCTTGCAATACCGCATACCAAAGCCTTAGTATTTGCGTAATTCATTTGTATTTCCTCCTTAAAGTGCCAAGAAACCTATAAGACACATTATAGCCGTAATTATATAAAAAAGTGCAACAACCTTTGTTTCCTTAAGACCGCATTGCTCAAAGTGGTGGTGAATGGGCGCCATCTTAAAGATACGCTTGCCGTGAGTAAGCTTAAAGAAGCCTACCTGTAAAATTACCGACAGGGACTCGCATACATAAATAAGGCCTACAATAACAAGCATAAGCGGTATTTTAAGCAAAACTGCCGTGCTTGCCACAAAGCCTCCAAGTGCAAGGGAGCCCGTATCACCCATAAATACCTTTGCGGGGTAGGAGTTGAACAGCAGAAAACCCAGCAGAGAACCTACAACCGCACCGCACACGGGCGAAAGACCGCTGTCCGTACCAAGGGCAACTATCATAAAAAATGCGGCAACAAGTGCGGTAACCCCTGAGGCAAGCCCGTCAAGCCCGTCAGTAAGGTTTACACTGTTTACCGTACCTACCATTACAAAAAACAGGAAGGGAATATAGAGTATCCCAAGGTCAAGCTCGCTGCCGAGGAAGGGTACGAAAATTCCCGTACCCAAATCGGTATAATTGTAAATATAAAAGGCAAAGCCAGCCGTTACCAAAAGCTGAAAAACTATCTTTTGCCATGCTCTTAAGCCTAAGGAACGTTTTTTTACTACCTTGATATAGTCATCAATAAAACCTACAATGCCATAGCCTACGGTAATTAAAAGCACTGCCTTTGCATTGTGATTGCCGTTAAATATAAAGGGCAGGGCTGCTGCACCAAAGGCAAGTACTATCATAACACCGCCCATAGTGGGAGTGCCGTTTTTTATAAGGTGGCTTTGGGGACCGTCATCCCTTACATTCTGACCGAATTTCAAGCGTCTTAGCATTGGTATAATAAGTGGACACAATATAACGTTAAATGCAAAGGCAAGTAAAATAGCGTATATGGTAATTTCAACACTGTTCATAATTATTCTCCTTTAAGTTTATCGGTTGTTTTTTCAAATTTCATTCCCCTTGACGCCTTTACAAGCACTGTCATAGGAGGAATTATTATGCGGTCAAGTTCCTTAAAGAAATCCTCCTGAGAGGCAAAGTAGTGTACGCCCGTTTGCCTTACGCTTTTTGCACCCTCATACATATTTTTGCTTATCTCACCTATGCAGACAATTTCATCAACAGCCTTTTTTGCCGTATATTCTCCCAGCTCATAATGCAGCTTGGGGCCGAAGTCGCCAAGCTCAAACATATCGCCAAGTACTGCACATCGCCTACCATCCTGTGAGGCAAGCACATCTACAGCAGCCATTGCGGATACAGGGTTGGAATTATATACGTCATTTATTATGGTAAGATTTCCCTTACGGATAATATCCATGCGCATTTTTGCAGGTTGAAAGCTCTCAATGCCCGACTTGATTTCCTCAGCGCTCATGCCAAGAGCAAAGCCCGCAGCTGCAGCAGCAAGGGCATTGCTTACCATATGTCTGCCAGGGATATGTATGTTGACATCAAAGCTTGTACCGCCCCTGTGGATTGTGCAGCTTATACCGTTAATACCGTGCTCGGTAATATTATCGGCATAAATATCAAAATTGGGATTTATACCAAACAGTACAATATTATCTCTTTTGCCCTGAAGGGTGATGAGCATATCGTTGTCGCCATTTACAATGGCGGTACCGTTTTCCTTAAGTCCTTCAAAAATTTCACATTTTGCCTGCAGTATGCCTTCTCTGCTGCCTAAATTTTCAATATGTGAAACGCCCACATTGGTTATTACCGCAATATCGGGCTTTACAATGTTTGTAAGGTAGCTGATTTCCTTAAAATGGTTCATACCCATTTCAATAACTGCCGCAGTATGTTCAGGCAGCAGGCTGAATACGGTAAGGGGCACGCCTATATCATTATTGAGGTTACCACGGGTTTTGCATACATTAAAGTGCTTTGCAAGCACAGATGCAATCATATCCTTTGTGGTGGTTTTACCGACACTGCCCGTAATTGCAACTGTGGGAACATTAAGCTTTTTAATGTAATATGCCGCAAGGGCACCCATGGCAAGATGTGTGTCTGCAACCTTGATTGCAGGCACACCGTAATCCCCGTCAAGCTCTGTCAGAACGGCGCAGGCGCCACCCTCTACAGCCTTGTCAATAAATTTATGACCGTCGAAGCTCTCCCCCTTTAAGGGGATAAAAAGCATACCCTCTTTTATAGTTCGAGTATCGGTGGAAACATCATGTATCAGAATGTTTTCATCACCGCAGAGCAGTGTTCCTCCACAGGCTGATACAATTTCTTTAATTCTCAGCTCCATTATCCTAAATCCTCCAAAGCTTCTTTGGCAACCTCTGTATCGTCAAAGTGTATTGTTTTGTCTTTAAAAATTTCATAGTCCTCATGGCCTTTGCCTGCTATGACAACACTGTCACCAGGTCGGGCAAGGGCAACGGCACGGTAAATGGCTTCTTTTCTGTCAACTATCATTTCATAGCTGTCTGTTATTGGTTTAACACCAACTTCAATCTCCTTTAAAATATCCATAGGCTCCTCGGAACGTGGATTGTCGGAGGTAAGAATTGATATATCTCCAAGTTCTGCAGCAAGTTTGCCCATAATTGGACGCTTTGTTCTGTCCCTGTCGCCGCCGCAGCCGAAAACAGTTATAATTCTGCCTTTGGTAAACTCTCTTACGGATTTAAGGATGTTTTCAATACCGTCAGGGGTGTGGGCATAGTCCACAATTACGTTAAAGCCCCTGTTATTTGGCACATTCTGAATACGCCCCGGAACACCGCTGATAGCGTTGATGCCCTGCTGAATTTTTTCGGGAGCAATATCCATTGCAAGAGAGGCGGCTATAACACCCAAAGCATTGTATATGCTGAAGCGTCCGGGTACGTGCAGCTCAAAGCTGTAGGTTTTGCCCTGTATTTCCACATCAAAGGTTGATTTATCCATAAAATATTCAATGTTTACAGCCTGTACGTCAGCCATGCTGTCAATACCGAAGGTGAGTATGGGACAGTCGGCAGCATCAATTATGACTTTACTCCATTTATCGTCAATGTTGACAACACCGTTTTTACACATTTTAAAAAGCTTTGCCTTTGCTGCGGCATAGCTTTCCATAGTGCCGTGAAAATCAAGGTGATCCTGTGTAAGGTTGGTGAATATTGCCGTACCAAAGTTCAGTCCCTCTACCTTTTTAAGCTCAAGGCTGTGAGAGCTTACTTCCATTACCACATCATCAACTGCCTTGTCTGCCATAAGCTTAAAAAGTTCATTAAGCTCTATTGTGTCGGGAGTGGTGCTGGTGGCAAGATGGACAGGCACCTTTTCACCGGCAAGCCTTATTTCAACGGTGCCTATAACGGCAGTCTTTCTTTTAAGGGTATTAAGCACGCTCTCCATAAAATAGGTAGTACTGGTTTTGCCGTTGGTGCCGGTTACACCTATCAGGTTAAATTTTGAAGAAGGATTGCCGTAAAACACCTTTGCAATGGAGGAAAGTGCCTGACGTGTATTTTCAACCCTTATGGCGGTAATGCCCTGAGGCAACTCTGTGGTATCTCTCTCACATATTACGGCTTTGCAGCCGTTTTCAAAGGCTGAGGGAATATACTTATGTCCGTCTGTGTGAATGCCGTAAATACAAAAGAATAGCGTACCATCTCCTGCCTTGCGTGAGTCAATGGTAAGATTGGTTATATCAATATCGGTACTGCCGCAGATAACATTACCGTTAATATCCTTTATAAGCTCCTTTAATTTCATCGGAACACATCCTTTCCAAAATTCTTATAAATATAATTATACACTTTTTTTGTCACTGTGTATACAAAATTATTTTACTTTCCTGATTAATTTGTTCACCGGGAGAGGGTAACTGAGTTTTTACCACATCTCCGTCACCGTTTATGTCCGCCGTAAGATTGAGCTTTGAAAGCTCCTCTTTGACCTCATTTATGGCTTTGCCCGTAAAATCGGGTACGGTTACGGGAGCAACCCCTTTCATTTTAAGCTCCTCCTCATTGTATTGGGGATTGACGCCCAGGTATGGGAGTATGTTTTCCAAAAGCTCCTTCATTACAGGGCCGGCAACCTGACCGCCGTAGTATACGCCCTGCGGCTCGTCAATAAGCACAAGGGCTATTACCTGAGGGTCTTCTGCGGGAGCAAAGGCACAGAAGGAGGCAATGTATTTGCCGCTACGTCTTGGCAGCTTTTCGCTGGTTGCGGTTTTACCACCTATTCTGTAGCCAGGGATATAGGTTTTATTGCCTGAGCCTACCTGTACTACGCTTTCCAGTATGGGACGCATTCTGTCGGAGGTTTCCTTTGAAATGCTTTTCTGGCTTGTATCATATTCAAATACCTTTGTTGTATTGCCCTCCCTGTCACGGAGCTCAATACCAAAGTGGGGTGTTATAAGTGTACCGCCGTTTATAACTGAGGAAACAGCACGTAAAAGCTGCATAGGAGTTATCTGAAAGGACTGACCG
>CALIRN010000281.1 GCA_938042265.1 uncultured Eubacteriaceae bacterium | reverse complement strand
TAAAGCAGTGTTAAATTAGTACATTGACAATATAAAATTTAGCTGTATACTATAACAAGGATAGAACATTTTACCTTGTCCTATCCCTGTTATTAAATATATCAGTTTTTAGTGTTTACACAAAACCTGAAATGGTCTCGCATAAGTGTTTAAAAAAATGTATTTGCGGCAGGTTGTTTTTAATTATCCTGATGTACTTTTATTATTTCGGAGTCGCTGTGGATATTTTCAACCTCCTGAGCAAGCTCGCCAAACTCTGCATTTAGTCTGTCAAATGTAGTATCATCAACCTTATGATGCAGGAATATATGCTCCATACGCTCATAAAGGTTGCCTATTCTTTCCGCAAGATTAATATATTTATCTGCATCATTAAGCTGTATAGCCATTTTAAAGCGGGTAATATCGTCCTTAATAAACTCAATTATTTCCTTCTGGTCTGCGTACATACCCTTAACCATTGCATAAGGGCGCATACGCTGTAAGAAAAACTTATCCTTACGAGTTATATTAAATACATAGGATACGATAAAACCGTCGCCTAAATCAAAATTTACTATATGCATACGGCTTGGAAATACTCTTATGACGGTAGCACCAAGCTGTCTTAAATTAAGATTTATTATATCTCCGCTGACTGTATTTCTGTTCATTCAAAATCCTCCCGTTCATTAACCGAATTTAACTATCAGGTATATAGTTGATACAATAATTGACATAAGCATTAAAGGAAAGCCAATTTTAAAGTATTGTCCAAAGGTAATTTCACTGCCATTTCTCTTACCGATGCCTGAAAGCACAACATTGGCAGATGCACCCACCAGTGTGCCGTTGCCGCCCAGGCAGGCACCCAGCGAAAGAGCCCACCAAAGGGGTGTAACATTCATTCCGCTTTCGCTCATTGTAAGTATAAGAGGTATAAGGGTTGCAACAAAAGGTATATTATCCAAAAATGATGAAAGTATTGCAGATACCCAAAGTATAAGCAGTATCATAAGCATTTCGTGTCCGTCTGTTACATTAATAAGGAAGTTTGCCATCATATCAATAACGCCTGTTTCCTGCAGACCGCCTACAACGCCAAAAAGTCCTATAAAAAATACAATTGTTGTCCATTCAACAGAGGTTATTACCTCCTCTACATCCTCTCCGCTTATAAGCAGTATAGCTACGGCGGCAGTAACAGCTATGGTTGAGGATTCAACACCTAGTTGACTGTGGAATATAAATGCAAGTACAACAAAAAGCATAATTAAAAGGCTGAGTATAAGAAGCCTTTTGTTTTTAATCGCCTTTTTTTCATCAAGCAGGGAAACAGCATGCATTCTGTCCTCTGAAACATGGAGCTTTCTGCCGTATATGAAATAAAAGCATACAAGAGTTATTGCCCCAATTATAATTGAAGGAACACCTGTATTAATCATAAAGTCATTAAAGCTTATATTGGCAGCGCTGCCTATCATAATATTGGGAGGGTCGCCTACAAGGGTAGCGGTACCGCCTATATTGGAGGCAAGTATCTGTGTAATAAGGTAAGGTACAGGATTAATGCCCAGTATTTCCGTAACGGCTATGGTCATGGGACCGACCAGCAGTACTGTTGTTACGTTATCAAGAAATGCTGAAAGGCAGGCAGTTATCATAAAAAACATTAACATAATAATCCACGGTCTGCCTTTGGAAATTTTAGCTGCTTTGATTGCTATGTATTCAAACATACCTGACGCCTTTATTACGGATACAAATAACATCATACCTATTAATATGCCTATGGTGTTATAGTCAATGTAAGAGGCAAAGCCCTCCACATCAAGTATGTGAAAAAGAATCAGCAGTGTTGCACCGGCTACTGACGCAAGTGCCCTATGAACCTTTTCGGTCATAATGGCTGTCATAGTGACAGCAAAAATAATTATTGCTATAATCTGTTGTGTATTCATAGCCACCTCCGTAAAATTATCAATTTTTATACAATAATACGCTTTTTTTTAATGAAATGCAATAGTAAATGTCAAAAAAAGAATATTAAAAAAGGCGCCGTAAGGGCGCCCTGAAGTCAGCTTTTTATCAGCACTTGTTGTCGCAAAGGCTGAAGCCGTTGCCGCAGCAGCAGAAAAGGAGGATTAAAATAATAATCCATGAGCAGTTGTCATTACCGCAGCCACCAAGGATATTGTTGAAGCCATTGTTACCGCAGCAGCAGAAAAGTAAAATTACAATAATCCAAATCCAGTTGCTATTGTTTCCGCAGTTCATATAGAGTTACCTCCAAAATAATTTATTGACTGTATATACTTATGCTGTAATAATAAAATATTGCAAGTCCACTAAAAATTTTTTATTCAGCCTGTGAAATATGCCTTATAATCTCTCCTGCCATAATAAGTCCTGCCACAGAGGGAACAAAAGCAATGCTGCCGGGGGTTTGCCTTTTGCCCTCGGTTGTAATATTTGCCTTTGGTTTAATTGGCGGCTCTTTTGAGTATACAACCTTAACATCAGTAATGCCACGTTTTTTTAACTCGCTGCGCATTACCTTTGCAAGTGGACACACACTGGTTTGGGAAATATCCGCAAGTTCAAAAAGCTCGGGATGAAGCTTATTACCTGCTCCCATTGAGCTTATTACGGGTACACCCGCTTCTTTTGTCTGTTGTATAATGGCAATTTTGGCGGTAACTGTGTCTACTGCATCTACTACATAGGTATATTGTGAAAAGTCAAACAGGTCCTTGTTTTCAGGCAGAAAAAAGCACCTGTGGATATTAACCTTTACCAGCGGGTTAATATCGTGTATTCTCGCACACATGGCGTCAACCTTATACATTCCCAGGGTTGACATGGTTGCTATGATTTGCCTGTTGATGTTGGAAAGCGCTACCGTGTCATTATCAATTAAATCAAACTCGCCGATGCCGCTTCTTGCAAGAGCCTCTGCCGTATATCCACCCACGCCGCCTATACCGAATATGGCAACTCTGGCGTTTTTAAGTCTTTCAAGGGCGGTTGTACCCAAAATTAATTCCGTTCTTTTA
The DNA here is from genome assembly GCA_938042265.1 of uncultured Eubacteriaceae bacterium. Classification (GTDB taxonomy): domain Bacteria; phylum Bacillota; class Clostridia; order Lachnospirales; family CAG-274; genus CALWRD01. Next base: position 9,859 of record CALIRN010000281.1, on the reverse strand, counting down.
AATTGTTCCATATTACCTCCGTATATCATTAATTAAGTCAGGGATATTATTACTCCGCTTATGCTACGTACTTCAGAATTTTTGCCTGCAGGATTTCTTTTCGGTTCTTCCATAACCGACCAACGCTGTCATCGTTGGTATTTGACAGTAGCTTGTATTCCTACCGAATATGCAGTAAGTACCTCCTGCCTGAAGAGATGAGAGATTTACTATGTCGGTTAAATTATAGACTTTGTAAGATTATAAGTCAATCTGTTATTTTTAAGTGATATGTGATATAATCGTTTCAGAGGTGATAAATATGAAATGGTCGGAACTCCTTTGTGCAGGTCGTGCCAGAGGTACTCACAGAGTAAACCCAAATGATTTGCGCAGTGAATTTCAAAAGGATTATCATAGAATTATAGGAAGTGCGTCTTTTAGAAGATTACAGGATAAAACCCAGGTTTTTCCGCTGGATAAAAGTGACTTTGTGCGTACAAGATTAACTCATTCCCTGGAGGTTTCCTCCTTTGCAAAATCTCTTGGACAGACAATATTTGAGGGCATAATGCGCCGTGGGCTTGATGAAGAGGTTACCGCAAAGGTAAAGGAGGACATTTGCAGTGTGCTTGAATGTGCAGGTCTTATACATGATATAGGCAATCCGCCCTTCGGACATTTTGGTGAGGACTCTATACGTGCATGGTTTACAAGAAGGCTGCCTGAATTAATGTATGGAGATAAGCCTGTTACACAGCTTTTAAGCGAGCAGATGAAGCAGGATTTTTACTGCTTTGAGGGTAACGCACAGGCATTAAGGCTGCTGAGCAAGCTGCATTACCTTGTGGATGCAAACGGTATGAATTTGACCTTTGCTTTACTTAATACTATTATAAAGTATCCTGTTGCATCAATGGAAATCAATAAAAAAAGCGGTAATATAAAGGATAAAAAAATGGGCTATTTTTATGCAGAGGAGGAGCTTTTTAAGCGTATAACCCACAGCACAGGGGCAGGCAACAGCAGGTATCCCCTTACTTATATTCTGGAGGCGGCGGATGATATTGCGTATAAAACCGCTGATATTGAGGACTCCTGCAAAAAGGGGATAATAAGCCTTGATACACTTTATGAGGAGCTTGAAAACAGCAAATATTTAAGCCTTTGCAAAACTGAGGAAAGTCGCAATTTTTATTGTGATACAGTAGAAAAATTAAACCACTATTGTGACAGGGCGAGGGAGCAGAAAATAAGCTCTCCCGGTGCCAATGCCATACAAAACTGGGTGGTTTATGTACAGCTGCTTTTACTTAACAGTGCCTCCGACAGCTTTATTGACAATTATGGAGAAATTATGGAGGGTACCTTTAAAAATGAGCTGTTGGAGTGTACGCCCATATATCCTCTTGCCTATGCCTTAAGTGATATTGCATACCGCTTTGTATTTCTTTCAAGGTCTATACAAAAGCTTGAAATCGGTGAGGGTACAATGCTTGACTTTCTTATGGATAAGTTTGTGCCTGCGGCGATAGAATACGATACCAATATACCTACATCAGGTATTAACCGTAAGCTTATGGCAATGGTGTCGGAAAATTATAAATATATCTACAGTGTTTACTCAAAGGACTGTGATGAAGCAAATAAGCTGTATTTAAGACTTATGTTGGTAACTGACTTTATCTGTGGTATGACAGACAGCTATGCAAAAAATCTGTATTTGGAGCTTAATGGAATAAATTAGTGCTTTTTAGTAAGCCAAATACGGATTTATTCCCCTGATTAACCGGTTTCCACAAGGTTTAACGCATAATCCAATTCATCCTCATAGGGAGTTATATCAGGTTTAATACCTGTGTGATTAATGCTGTTCCCGTTGGGGGTGAGTATATCAAGGGTGGTTGCTTTAATGCCAAAACCGTACAGCAGTTTCATTTCCGTTTGGCCTATGCCTTTGCCGTAGGAGGGTGAGCCTATAACCGTAACATTATTAAGGTTTTCCCTCAGGGCATTAATAAAAACCTCTGCGGCATATGCCGTATATTGGTTTTGTAATATGTAAATGCTGTCAAATTGCAGAGGCGAACTGTTTTTTGATACTGATACAGAGGAAAGCAGCCTGCTTCGGCAGTTGTACTGAGCAATTATGCTGTCCTTGGAAAGAAAGTATTCGGATATACTGTCAGCATATTTGAGCACACCTCCGGGATTATCTCTAAGGTCAATAATTATATTATCGCAGGAGGCTATTTCCTCAATATTATCCTTAATAATTTTACCTGACGGTGAGGAAAAGGCGGTAAGAGTGATACAGCCCGTTGTATTATTCAGCTTTTTAAATTCGGTTTTTTTGCTGTCAAGCTCCATTTCATTTTGCTCCGTTTTAAGCTCACCCTTATTAAAAAGCATTGTAAAGCGGTCGTTGTTTTCTTCATACAGCCTGTCCATAAATAAGGATATTATCACATTGTCAAAATTTTTGTAATAAAAACCGTCTGTTTCTGCATCTATGGCTTCGGAATATATACTGTCAAGGGCGTTGGTATCGGTATAGCAGCCTGCAATCAGTATTTTAAAAATTGTGTAATTGTAGTTAAAGAAAAACAAAGCAAGAAGCAACAGAAATATAACTATAATTTCTATCTGAAAGCGTATATTATCCCTTTTCAGCTTTTTAATCTGTTGGTCTTTTGTAAGTATTCTCTTTTTCATAAAAATCCCCCGTGTTATTCCATACCGCCGTCAAGGCTTATTATCTGTCCCGTTATATATGTGTTGGACTCTGCAAGATACAGTGCAAGGGCACCAACCTCGTTTGGTCTGCCAAAGCGCCTTAATGGTATTTCCTCTGCAAAGGCAGCGTGTTCCTCCTCACTTAAAAAGCTGTTCATATCCGTTTCTATGGCACCGCAGGCAATGGCATTAACATATATGTTTGATGGTCCCAGTTCTCTTGCAAGTGCCTTGGTAAAGGCATTTACCGCACCCTTGGAGGCGGAATATACCGCCTCGCAGGAGGCGCCCGATATGCCCCACATGGAGGAAATATTAATTATTTTTCCGCTGTGCCTTTGTATCATCTGAGGCAGTACGAGGTGGGTGCAGTTAAACATACTTTCTACATTGTTTTTCATAAGCTGCTGCCACTGAGCAGGCGCCATGGTATTAAACAGGCCGATATGGGAAACACCTGCGTTGTTTATCAGGACATCAATTTTACCTATTTTGCAAATCATTTCTTCAGCCTGTGCATAATCCGATACATCAGCCGTATAAGCAGCAGAGTAGGGTGAATATTGTCTTATTTCTCCTAAGGTTGCTTCCAGTTTGTCTGTGGATTTTTTTGTATTCAGTGCAACGATATAGCCGTTTTTTGCAAATTCAATCGCCGTTGCTTTGCCAATCCCTTTAGCCGAACCTGTAATAAGTACCGTTTTATTCATATTATGCCTCCCTTTACTTGCATAAATTTGCTTTTAATGGTATCATAACTTAATACAGAGGAAATTACAATAAATTTATTGTTAGAGTGGAGTTTTTTATATGATAAAATTTTTCTATGACAGGCGTTTTCTAAAAAACCTTGCATTTTTGGCTGTGCCCATTATATTGAACGAATTGCTGAATTCTGCCGTAAATATGTTGGACACCTTTATGATAGGCACTTTGGGTGATGCGCCTGTGGCGGCAGTCGGGCTTGGCAATCAGGTGTTTTTTCTTTTTACACTTATTGCCTTTGGCATAAACAGCGGTACGGCTATATTTATGGGGCAGTTTATGGGTAAAAATGCTATGCCTGATGTACACAGGACAATAGGTTTGTCTTTAATACTGACATTTACTGCGGCGGTACTGTTTGCTCTTGCGGCATTTTTTATACCCGATAAAATTATGAGTATATATTCAAAGGATAGCAGTGTTGTTGCGCTGGGCTGCGATTACCTTAGGACAATTGCATTTTCATATATACTTACGGCAATTATAATTGTGTTTAATTCGGCCTTAAAGGTTACAGGGAACACCCTCCAGCCTATGATGACTACTTTTATAACTTTTTTGATTAACTTTACTGGGAATTATGTGTTTATTTTAAAAATGGGTCTTGGCGTCAGAGGCGCGGCTCTGAGTACTCTTATTGCAAGAAGCTGTGAGCTTATACTGCAGTTTGCAATTATGGCTGCACGTAAAAGGACTGTGCTTACTTTGCCTAAAAATTATTTCAGCCTGAGCTTGAGCTTTTGTAAACCCTTTGTTGGCGTATCTCTGCCTGTTGTAATAAACGAAACCGTATGGGCACTTGGTACCTCTGCCTACAATATCGCTTATAAATTCAGCGGAACGGTTGCTCAGGCGGCTATACAGATTGCAAGCACCGTACAGAGTCTTTTTCTTGTGGCAGGGCTTGGTGTAGGCTCGGCATGTGCCATTATTCTGTCCAATACACTTGGTGCGGGTGATAAGGAAAAGGCGCTTGATTATTCAAAAAAGTGTATATTTTTCGGTATATTGATAAGCATAGTTATGGGCTGTATCCTTGCCTTTGCAGCACCGTTTATTGTAGGCATATTCAATGTAGACAACCTTGCAAAGGATTATGCTTATAAAATGCTGCTGATAGTGTCAGTAGGCATGATACTGAAAACCATTACCTATATTACCATATGCGGTATACTGAGAAGCGGCGGCGATACAAAATTCTGTCTGGTATTGGAAAGCTGTTCGGTATGGTTTATAGGTTTGCCAATGGCATTTTTCGGCTCTGCAATATTATGTCTGCCGATTTATGTAACCTTTGCAATGGTATATGTTGAGGAGCTTGTAAAGGCTGTTATATCCTTTAAGAGGGTATCCGCCAATAAATGGCTGAGAACTCTGGTATAGGCCGATAAATTTGAAATATAATTAATTATATGAACAGGAGTGGAGGTTATGGACGAAATGGAAAAAAATGAAAAAAGGAAGGACCGCGGCTTTGCGCGAGGTGCCGTATTTGGTATACTTCTGACTATATGTGTTGCATTATGTGCAAGGAGTGGCTCAATTATATACAGATATTATGTCAAGGGTGAAATAAATTATGAAACCAAGGCAAGGCTTATCTATAAGGAGTTGGAGGAAAACTATGTAGGAGATATTGACAAAAAGGATTTGTATGAGGGTATATACGCCGGTATGGTATTCAATACTACAGACAAATATTCCACCTATATTCCTGCCTCTGCCTTTGAGGATTTTAAGCAGAGTACCGCAGGTGAATATGTGGGGATAGGCATAGTTATCGGAGTTAATGAAAATGAAAAAATACAGGTAAAATATGTTTTTGAGGGATCTTCTGCCGAGGAGGCCGGGATTTTGCCGGGAGATATTTTAACTGCGGCAGACGGCGTTGAGGCGGATATGAGCAATTATCAGGATATAGTGGATTTGATCAAGGGTGTTGAGGGTACAACGGTCAATATTACAATTTACAGGCCCGAACAGGCTCTTACTTTGGAAAAAACGGTAAAAAGGGTGCATATTGATACTCCAACAGTGTCCTCCGCAATGCTTGAGGATAAGGTGGGATATATTCGTATATCACAGTTTGACGGTGTTACATACGATCAGTTCAAATCCGCATTTGATACGCTTAATAATGAGGGTATGGAAAAACTTATTGTGGATTTAAGGGATAATCCCGGTGGTCTTTTAACCTCGGTTACAAAGATACTTGATGAATTTTTAAGCGAGGGTGTAATAACCTATACAGAGGATAAAAACGGTAAAAAGGAGTATGAATATTCTACGGGCGAGGGTATAAAAATACCTATGGTTGTGCTTGTAAATGGCTCCAGTGCTTCGGCCTCTGAGCTGTTTAGCGCAGCGGTTCAGGACAGAGGAGTAGCGGAGATTGTTGGCAAAAATACCTACGGTAAGGGTGTAGTGCAGACTACCTTCCCCCTTTCCGACGGAAGCGCCCTTAAGATAACCACTGCGAGATATTATACTCCTAACGGTATTTGTATTGACGGTGTGGGAGTTAAGCCTGATTATGAGGCGGAGGCAAATCCTGATTTTGAAATGCCGTATCTCTCAAAGGCTCAGGCTGATTTTGCGAAAAATGATGTGCAGCTTGAAAAGGCATTGGAAGTTGTAAAGAGTAAATAATTATGGGGTTTACTATGGAGAAAATAAAAGGGTTTTTATACGGACATTTCAGATTAAGGGAGCACAATACGGGTATAAGAAAGGAGTTTATTGCGGCGGCAACAAATTATTTTACAATAATATATATCCTTTTGCTGGTGCCTGAAATTTTAATGGGAGCTTTTGAGGGGGCTTTTGACGCTAACGGCAACCTTATCGGGAGTGCGGCGGTGTTTGAAAATATGACGGCAGACCAACTCCTTGCCGCAATTACGGCGGTAGGCTTTATTGTGGCAGGTCTTGGCTCAATAGCAATGGGTATGATAATAAATGTGCCCTTTATTCAGGGACCGTCCATTACAATAACTACCTTTGCCGCATATACGGTTTGTCTGGGTTTTGGCTACAGCTATCCGCAGATGCTGTCATTGGTTTTTTTGTCGGGAGTATGCTTTTTTATACTGTCAGTTACGGGTATAGAGTATAAAATACACAAGGCAATCCCCATTAATCTGAAATATGCGGTAACGGCAGGCATAGGCCTGTTTATAGCTTTTTCGGGCTTAAGAAAGGCTCATATCATAGAGTATGACCCGGATAGGCTGCTTAAGCTGTTTAACGTAACGGCTTTTACGGATAAAAATACCATGAGCGCATATCTTGCCCTGTTTGGAGTAATAATAATTGCCGTTATGCTTAAAAAACATATACATGGAGCGGTTTTTATAGGTAAAATACTCTGTATTATTGCGGCAATACCCCTGGGTTTGATTCACCTGCCGGAAAGCGGCTTTGCAGAGATTGGCATACCTGTTGACAGGCTGCTTTTTAATATGGAGTTTAAAGGACTGCTCGATTTTTCGGGATTAAGAAATTTTATGATTTCTTTGGCGGCAGTTCTGGTGGTTATTTTTTCAATCTGCATTATGGATGTTTTTGAGACAATAAGCGTTCTGATAGCAGCAGATACCTTTACCGATATAAATAGGGATGAAGCTCCGATTAAAAAACGTATCCCTCAAATATTGGAGCTGGATGCGGTAACAACCGCCGTAGGCGCCATGATGGGTTCTGCTACAGTATCCACTTATGCAGAGAGTACAACAGGAATTATTGAGGGCGGCAGGACAGGGCTTACTGCTGTGTTCACGGGCATAATGTTCCTTGCATCTGTTATTATATCCCCTCTTATGTCTGCCATACCCTCTGCGGCAACGGCAACAACCCTGATAATGGCAGGGGTGCTTATGATGGGGGGTATAAAGTATATTGATTTTGAAAATATAACCGAGGCGGTCCCCGCTTTTATGACTATGATTTTAATGCCGCTTACAGGCAGCCTGCTTGCAGGCGTATCGGTAGGTATAGCTTTATATGTTATTATACATTTTCTGGCAGGAGAGGCTAAAAAAGCCGATTTACTGCTGTATCTGCTTACCTTGTTTTTTGCTTTGGCAGTATGGGTAACCGCGATGTAAGCTTACGGATAAGAATATGTAAAACAAAGGAGTGCTGAATTTATGGATTTAATACAGGCAATTTATGCAAGACATTCTGTACGCAGCTTTACAGACAGAAAAATAGAGGGAGAGGTAAAAAACGGTCTTTTAAAGGAGATTGAAAACTGTAACAGAGAAAGCGGCTTAAATATACAGCTCTGCCTTGACGAGCCGAAGGCATTTGGTGGAATGATGGCGCATTATGGCAGGTTTGAAAACTGTAAAAATTATATTGCTCTGGTGGGTAAGGCAGATACGGATGAGCTTTGCGGCTATTACGGTGAAAGGCTTGTGCTTAAGGCGCAGCAGCTTGGACTTAATACCTGCTGGGTAGCTATGACCTACAGCAAATCCAAGGCAGAATGTACCATAAATAAGGGAGAGAAAATTAAGCTTGTAATTGCTGTTGGATATGGTAAAACACAGGGTATGGCGCATAAGTCAAAGGATATGACCGCTCTTTGTGGCGTATCAGGAGAAATGCCTGATTGGTTCAGAAAGGGTATGGAGTTATCAATGCTTGCACCTACGGCTATGAATCAGCAGAAATTTATGTTCACTTTAAAAGGGGATAAGGTTTCCGCAAAAGCGAGCAGGGCTTTTTACAGCAAAATCGATTTGGGAATTGTCAAGTATCATTTTGAAATCGGTGCAGGCAGGGAAAATTTTAAATGGATATAATTAAAGCATACAGAGCCGCCGTAAAAAGCGGCTCTAAGTGGGACACTGTTAAGACAGTAACTAATGATTTTTTGAATACCGGCATAGTTTAGGCTATGCCGGTATTCATTTTTGTAATATCGCAGAGAGGATGTCAAAAAAGTTTTAGGAATAGATGGTGGGAAAAGGTCCGACAAGACTGGATTTGACGGGCTTGGAGTGCAGATGATATGCGACAGTTTAGTGTTTGACGAAAACAAAATTTTCAGAGATATAACAGAAGAATAGGAGGCTAAAAGGAGGCAATCACTATAAAAAAAATAATTACACTATTACTAATCGCCTCATTGTCGGCAAGAGCATTACGGCATTAGCGACTCCCATTCCGAGAGAGTGCGCGCCGTATGGAACGGATGAAGCGGCAATTACCGTTACAGAAAATCTAATCAGCCCAATACTGGACAGCGTGGCGAATGGCAAGGGTTACGGCTCTGCAAGTGTAAGAGCAAATATCGCAATCCGCAAGGCAGTAATCGCAAATCAGACGAACGGTTACGGTTACGCGCTATTATCATCAATCTCACAAAATGCAATCAGGATTACGAGAAATATTTATATGCGTCCCGACGTGTATAAACAGATTGAGGACGAATTAAGGGTATTGCTTGCGGACATTATTGTTGAAGTTTAGAATGGAAAGGACTACAACACCGCAATTTAGGAAGCGCACACGAAAATATATCAGACTGCCGACCCGTCATACAATCCAGCCGTTGACCGTGTAGGCGATTTTTGCTACTGGGATATTCCACCGTTAGACAATGCGTATTACAACAGGGCAAGCAAGTTGCTTATGGAAGCCGTACGGAAATAGACATAGTAAAAGGTGCAGTTTTGACGCTGCACCTTTTTTTTATATTCAATTATCCGAAGAAAAATCCCGCTGTCATATCAAGATAATTTCCGCCCGAATAATTACCGTACCTCTTATTTATCTTTTCCTTAAACTCATCTGCACTGCCGCAGGCTGCCGCGATTGCTTTTAAGCTTTCAATATACGCTATCTTTGTTTGAACGTCTTTTAAATCTTCGGGAGTGTAGTGTGAAGTTAAAATCAAGTCATATCCTTTTTCGATATATTCCTTAAGCTGCTCGATAATTGTGTCAGCGTGATTTGCTCCCGTAACTATTGAATGGCAGTCGTGACCAAGCATATGTGTGTACACTGTGTTTATTTCGGGAATTTCAATGTCAAATGCTTCCTGTGTCAGAGTGATGATAAAATCAATTCCGCCGATTGTGATTTTACCCGGTTCAATATAATCGGTTACGGTATGGATTGAATTATCAAATATCTCGCCGAATGCGCCGGTGAAATTATCAATCAATGCTTTGCCGCCGCCGTTATGCCCGTATTCGTCCGCATTTTTTGTTGCATACTTTTTTGCTTCGGGAAGAAATGTGCCGCCTGCCATGTGGTATGCCAAAAGTATGCCGCAAATTTCCAAATCATCAAGATACTTTTCAAGCTCCGCATTGTTATCAAAGAAGCAGGGCGACTCAATTATAACGGCTTTACCGTCCTTCTCAAT
>CALIRN010000280.1 GCA_938042265.1 uncultured Eubacteriaceae bacterium | reverse complement strand
TAATCGTGATAAGCTATTTAACCAATATATCAAAAACAGCGCAGGTGAAAACATACGATATAGATATGAGCTTCATTCCGAAACAATTGATACTAATGGCAACTGGGTTGGTATTAAGTTGTCAGAAATTAAAAATAATTCCGAATTAGCGTTAAAGGAGCCAAGAATGCTGGTTAGCCTGTCAGTTGCGTATTTAGCAAGTAATGACACATCTAAATCTGAAGAATATTATCAGTCTATAAAAACTATGATGAATTATGCTTCTGAAAATTTAGCCCAAACTACAGATGGTCATATATTTATAGATAAAGTTTATATTTTAAATACAGATAACAAAAACAATTTTTATTTAAATGTGGTTGAAGATTCAAACACTTATTATGTGGATATAGATGCTGCTAAAAATGTTTCAATGGCGGATATTAGGATTGAAACTGATGATTTAACTAATGATGATCCAACCCATACAATTGTTTCAAACGTAAACAGAATAAGAGGTTTTTACAATGATAAAACGAGTTTTTCCGATAAAAGCAGTTATATCTCAAGCATAGACAGTTTTTCAAGAGTACAGATGAGTGCCAATGAGGGTGGTTGCTGGTATAATAAAATAACAGAAAACCCAGAACAATATTCAAAAACTGTTACTCATGAATTAGGACACTATTTAATGGCATTTTTAGATGAGTATTTGAGTCCTAATAAAGACGAAAACGGAATTTTTATTCAGTTTGAAAATTGGGATATAATAAATTCATTTGGTTTGATGGGCAATCAACACTACGAAATTGAAATGTCGAAAGATTTTAAATATCCCAATTTAGAAAAAGACGAAAACGGATATTATACTAACACCTTGCTTGGTACTGTGCAAACAATATGCAGGGGAATGTCTTGTGAAAACAGCCTATCAATGCTATTACAAAGCGGTAGTGCATATTTAACAAACACATTTTACGAATACTACGAAGGCTCAGAAAAAGCTTCTCAAACGGAGCAATTATACCCGACTGGTGGATTACCTGCTTCCTATGATTATGCCGACAACGGAGAACACAGAAGAGCTGAATATTCCTATGCTGCACTTGATGATTCGGACTTCATTGATTTAAGAGCTATTAAAACAGGAGGCAGCGGTGCAATTGAAGCATACAGTAATGAGCCTTCAGCTACTTCCGAAAAACTTGCGGATATTGCCATAAACGGCAAAACTCTTGAGGTTGCACCTATAAAGGTTGGCACTGTAAGTGTTTATGAACGTAATGCAAATTCGTCAGAATATGCTGAGCTTTCATTATCTGAGAAAAATGGCAAATATTACACCACCTTGCAGCTTGATGACGGCAGAAGCACAGAAATAAAGGTTGTTGTAGCTAATGATACCGAAGCTTTAAGCAATTACTATTATATTGAAAAATCCTTTTCCTATGAAAAGGGCTACGTCTTTACCGACATAAATAACAGCACTCAGGCTTACGTAGTACCTGAAGGTAAAAATCAATATGATTTTATTGCACATAATTTTACCTATACAAACGGGGATTACAGCTCGGTAAATCAATCTCTTGAAATAAGCTCTGCAAATAAAACAGCCTTTACGGGCGAGATATATTCTGTTGCATCAATTAACGACAATATCGATTATTCATCTGTTTCATGGTTTAAATATGCAGATGGAAAATGGACGCAGCTTGCTACGGATATAAGCAACGAAGAAAATATGAATATAGGCGCAAGAGCTGATTTACAGGGTGAGGGTGTTTATGTGCTTATGGCAAAAGAAAGCAGCACCGCCAAGCTTAATACTGTAAATAATTTAACATACAAAACCGCCAAAGACAGAGATGGTGTAATTTACTTATCCTTTAATGATACTAACGACAGCAGCTTAATAGGCTATTATGACATATATTACAGCGATATTCCTTTTAATAGCGTTACTGATGAAGGTGTACATCATGAAAGGGCTTATGCAGGTCAAGCTTTATATCTTTTGGATTTGACAGACCGCAATAAAACATCTTATGTAGGCATTGTTGCCATTGGTAAAGATGGTTCAGCCTCTGATATAAGCAAAATTATTACAGTTACAACCGGAGAGGCTGACAGAGATGACGATGGTATACCGGACTGGTGGTGTGATAAATATTTACTTTGGGGGGATTACGGTAAGGATATCGCAGCCTATGATGATGACAATGACGGATTAACTAATTTGGAGGAATATCAGCTTAGCTCTGACCCTACCGACCCTTATTCTCCGGTATATACAGAGATTGTACCTGTAAACAGCATTAATATAAAATCCAAAAGCCGTACAATTGCCATCGGTAGCAGTACTACCTTAACTGCAGGCATATTACCTGCAAACGCAACAAACAAAGGTGTAAATTGGTATGTCGATGACACTTCGGTTGTGCAAATAACACCAAAAGACACAGCTTGTATCGTTACCGGTTTAACAGCCGGTACAGCAACTATTACTGCTGTATCCTTAGATGGTGGGTATACATCTGAAATTGAAATCATCGTAAACGAAGTTGTAGAATCCAACTACAGCAATGGCAAAAGCTCATCAAAGGCATCTGTTATAGCTACAACCACCACAGAGGAAGCAACAGAAGCTACAACCTCTGCACTTACAGATGCTGTAAAGGTTACAATAGGCAAAAAAGCCATCATTATCGGAGAAAACAGCTATAATATGGACGTTGCTCCATATATTCAGGACAGCAGTAATTCAACAATGGTACCTTTGCGCTTTGTTTCTCTTGCAATATGCGGCGGCGATATTGTACAGGCTGACAACAGCAACATAATAGCATGGGATAGCATATCAAAAACAGCAACCATAAACGCAAACGGTAATATAATTAAATTTACCGCAGGAAGCAACATTATGTTGATTAATAATAAACCTATAGTTATGGAAAACGGCGTTAAGGCGGAAATATCAAACGGCAGAATGTTTATACCTTTCAGAGCCTTAGGCAAAGCTTTAGGTGTTAATGTTGAATGGGATGCGGAAACCAAAACAGCAATTTACAAATAAACAAGCCATTAAAAATACCGCAGGCACACAGCCTGCGGTATAATTTTTATATATAATCTCAATGCTTAACCAGCTTGCCCTTTCTTTCAAGGAAATTCTTAATTCTCTTAACAGGGTCAAGGAGGTCAGCCATAGTCTTATTCCAGTAAAGGGTATCAATAATAAGTGATATATACTTGCTCATATCAGCCTGTACAAACCACTCTCTTGCAAGCAGCTCAGGCTTGGCATAAACCATATTGGTTGAGAAGATTTTTTCAAAATAGCCCTCCTCATAAGCCTTGTCAAACTTTTCAAGTCCGTCAACAAACAGCGAGAAGCTTATAAAAGCAAAAATTCTCTTAGCGCCTCTTTCCTTAAGCTTACGGCTTACATCAATAAGTGACTCGCCTGAGGAAATCATATCATCAACAATAATAACGTCCATCCCCTCCACATTGTCACCAAGGAAATCATGGCTAATAATAGGGTTGTGACCGTTAATAACAACGGAATAATCTCTTCTCTTGTAGAACATACCCATCTCAAGCTCCAGTACGGAGGCATAGTAGATGCTTCTGCCCATACCGCCCTCATCGGGGGAAACCATCATAAGCTTATGCTTGTCAAACTCAATATCAGGCACATTATTCACAAGCGCCTTAATCATCTGATAGAAGGGCTGTACATTTTCAAATCCGCTGAGAGGTATAGCATTCTGTACTCGTGGGTCGTGAGCATCAAAGGTAATTATGTTATCAACGCCCATATTGTTAAGCTCCTGAAGTGCAATAGCACAATCCAATGATTCTCTGGCATTTCTCTTATGCTGTCTTGACTCATATAGCATAGGCATAATTACGGTAATACGCTTTGCCTTGCCTCCTATAGCCGCAATAAGCCTTTTAAGGTCGGCATAATGGTCATCAGGGCTCATAGGCACCTCCATACCATACATCTTATAGGTAACGCCATAATTAAACACATCGCATACAATAAATACATCAAAGCCTCTTACAGACTCTGTGATAACCGCCTTAGCCTCACCTGAGCTGAAACGTGGGCACTGATATGCAATCTTAAAAGTAGTAATATCAGGATCCAGATTGCGCTCCCTTGCCCATTCAAGCAGATAACCGTCAATTTTATCGGTAATCTCCTCACAGCCCTTCATACCGATAAGACCAAGCTTGCCTATCGGGCTTTTACGTACGTCATCCATAATAAATCTCCTTTGCAAACATATAAATTTACAGGCAAAAACCTTGCCACAGAATTTTACTAAACCATTATATAACATTTTACATAAATTTGCAATTTGATATTTTGTAAAAATTTTTGGTTTTTTTATACAATAAATTGTATAATAAGACTTTACAAATTTCACCCAAGAAAAAGACAAAATAATTTGCTCCGTACCTGTCCAAAACAATGTTGACTTATATTCTGCCAAGTGGTAAAATTAAGGTAAGCAACTTATGTTTGCATAAATACGAAAGGTGGTATTTTCCCAATGAATGAAGTATTACAGAAGTTAAGCAGCATCGGTATCGTACCCGTAGTCGTTATTGATGATGTTGAAAAGGCTGTACCTCTTGCAAAGGCTCTTGTTGCAGGCGGTATTCCATGTGCCGAGGTTACCTTCAGAACAGCTGAGGCTGAAGAGGCTATTAAGAGAATGTCCGCTGAGGTTCCTGAGCTTATTGTAGGTGCAGGTACCGTACTTACCTGCGAGCAGGCTGACAAGGCTATTGCTGCAGGCTCCAAGTTCCTTGTATCTCCCGGCTTTAACAGAAAGGTTGTTGAATACTGTAACGAAAAGGGTTATCTTATTACTCCCGGTACTTCAAGACCAAGTGATGTGGAGCAGGCTATTGAGTGCGGTCTTGAGGTTATCAAGTTCTTCCCCGCTGAAGCTGCAGGCGGTCTTCCAATGATTAAGGCTATGTGCGGACCTTACACAAACGTTAAGTTTATGCCTACAGGCGGTATCAATGCAGGTAACCTTAACAGCTATCTTGCTTATGAAAAGATTATCTGCTGCGGCGGTAGCTGGATGGTTAAGGGCTCTCTTATTAAGAACAACGAGTTTGATAAGATTACCGCCCTCTGTAAGGAAGCTGTTGAAACTATGCTTGGCTTTGAGTTTGCTCACGTTGGTATCAATACCGAGAATGCTGACGTAGCTGCTGCAGCAGCTAAGAAGTTCTGCGACATCTTCGGCTTTGCTTATGATGACCACAGCTCAGCAGTATTTGCAGGCAAGGGTATTGAGGTAAGAAAGCAGATGTTCAAGGGTGCCAACGGCCACATTGCTGTCAAGACAAACAGCGTAGACAGAGCTATCCGTTACTTAAGCGAGATTAAGGGCGTTGAGTTTGATATGGACTCCGCTTCCGTTAAGAACGGAAAGACTACTTCTATCTATCTTAAGGACGAGATTGCCGGCTTTGCCGTACACCTTGTTCAGGCATAAGTTTAGACGGACTACTTATTAATAAAATTATTTTGGGGCTGTGATATTTTCGCAGCCCTTTTTATGGGATATAGAATTATTATGAACAGCAAAACATTTTTCACTAAGCCGCTTAATATATTTATATGTGCAATTATTGCTACCTTTCTTTGGGGCAGTGCCTTTCCTGCAAT
>CALIRN010000279.1 GCA_938042265.1 uncultured Eubacteriaceae bacterium | reverse complement strand
GCCGTTCAGGACTTTGGTGCACTTTACGCTTCAGTTAAAAACGACGGCAAGTCAATGGGAATGGTAATTGAAAAGTACATAGGTAAAATGGGCAAAAAGCTTTTCCTGCTTTTCTGTTGGTTATTTACCCTGCTTGTTATTGCAGCCTTTGCCGATATTGTTGCAAGTACCTTTAACGGTTTTACAACGGATGCCGTAACCGGAGTGGTTGCTAAAAATGCGCCTAATGCGGCAGCAGGCTCCATTTCAATGCTGTTTATAATAGTTGCAATTATTTTTGGTATATGTATTAAAAAATTCAAGCCCAGTCAAAAGGTTGAATTTGTAATCGGTATTGTACTGCTTTTTGCAATGCTTGGGGCAGGTATGGCTTGTCCTCTTTACTTAAGCAAAAACGCATGGCTTGCAGTTATATTTGTATATCTTTTTCTTGCAGCGGTTATGCCTATGTGGCTGCTTATGCAACCAAGAGATTATTTAAGCTCTTTCCTGCTTATATTTATGATTATCGGTGCAGTTGCAGGCCTTATAATTGCCCACCCAAATATTGAGTCTCCCGCTTTTTACGGCTTTACAAATGCAAAGGGACAGGCAATATTCCCTACACTGTTTATTACTATTGCCTGCGGTGCAGTATCAGGTTTCCACAGCCTTGTATCCTCAGGTACCTCCTCAAAGACTGTCAGCAATGAAAAGGATATGCTTTTTGTCGGCTACGGCGCTATGGCACTTGAATCACTTTTAGGCGTTATTGCTCTTGTTATTGCAGTATCCGCAACAGGCGTTGAGCTTCCTGAAGGAGCTACACCATTCCAGATTTTCTCAATCAATATCGCTGCCTTCCTTGAGAAGCTGCATATTCCTGCCTATGTGGCAAACAGCTTTATGACAATGTGCGTATCTGCTCTTGCGCTCACCTCACTGGACAGTGTTGCACGTATCGGCAGAATGTCCTTTCAGGAGCTGTTTATGGGCGAAAGCGCCAACCCTAAGGATTTTAAGGGTGCTCAGAAAATCCTTTGCAACAAGCACTTTGCAACAATCATCACATTGTTCTTCGGCTTCCTTTTAACTCTGGGCGGATACAACAATGTATGGCCTCTGTTTGGCGCAGCAAACCAGCTCCTTGCTTCTCTTGTACTTATCGCACTTGCAGTATTCCTTCGTACAACAGGCAGAACAGGCTGGACACTTTACTTTCCAATGTGTATGATGCTTGTAGTTACCTTTACGGCTCTTGTGCAGTCAGTAATAGGCATAATCAAAAGCATAGATGCAGGTGAGTTTGTATTTATGGTAGGCGGCTTACAGCTTATAGTTGCAATTCTCCTCATGGCACTTGGTCTGTTGGTTGCCGTACACTGCTTCGGCAAGCTTGCAAAGGTAAATAAACAGTAATATACATTTTATAAAAATTAAGTTTATTGCAAACAAAAATTTTGGCGGTGGAGCTAACCACCGCCATTTTCTGTGCAATGCAGCAAAATACTGCTTATCTGTCCGTATAAACAGGCAATACCATATCCGCATCAAGCACCTTTTGTAATATAAGAGCACTGTCCTTGGCACTTACAATACCGTCTCCGTCAACATCACATACTTTGTCAAGCTGATATGTATCGTTTTCAAAACTGCTGTCAAGTGTAAAGGCAAGTGCAGCAGATGCGTCATTGGCAGTCAATACTCCGCTTGCATCAGCATCCCCGACTTTCGCAATATACTTGACCTTATATCTGTAATAGCTGTTTGCATAAGCCTCCGCCGTACTGCCTCGTCTGCATACAAAGGTCACGTCAACGTAACCGAAGGCATCTGGCTCAAATTCCAGGCTGTCATTATCTACATATACATATTGCAGATTATTCAGCTCATAAAATGCATAGCCTTTTACAGAAGTAATCTCCTCAGGGATATTATATACCTCTCCCGCCTTATTTACAGGGTAGAATAATAGCTGATTTGTTGCCTTATTTACAAGTACTCCGTCTATATCCTTAAAAACAGGGTTATTTTCATTTACGGTTATGCTTTCAAGGTTTGATGCCCCCAAAAACGTATAGCTGTCATAATCTTCATCTCCGATTATACTGATAATGGTTTCAGGTATATCGACAGACTTAATATTATCGTTAGACCTAAAGGTATCCGGACCTATACCAAATATTTTTGCTCCGTTTATCTCCTTGGGTATAACAACATTTTCGTCATAGCCTTTATAAAACTCAATATAACCGTTTCCATAATAATATGCTTCATCATCAGGTAATTTAAAGCCCGTATATTCCCAATCCTCAAAGGTCACCTTTAAATCCTTGTCAATATTATAGGTTAAATAAAACTCCGAAACAACCTCGCCGTCAGGTCCCGGAGGTGTTCTCAGCTTTGCATTAAAGCACACCTTACCCTCCTTAACAGGCTTAAACTCATGTAAAGTTATTATGGGTGCACCTAGCATATCATACGGAAGCCCTGCCTGCACAATTGATTTTTCCTCCACTGCATCGGGAGTATCCATATACCAGCAATAAGGCGTATCACCGCGTCCGATAATGCCTATGTAAATTTTATCGTCAAAGCAATCGGAATAGCTTACTCCATAATTTCCGTCTGATACTAAATCCAGCATATGACCATAATAATAAACATCACTTTTTACTTCACAGCCAAGTCCTTTAACGATAAAGTAAAATGTATCCGTACCCGTAGTGCCGTCAAAAAAATCCACCGTAGTATATATATCCGTGCTCCAATCAGAAAATACCATTCCGTATTCCATATCACTGTACTGTACCGCCGCAGAGCTTACAAGCTCATCACTGCTGTTGTACAGCTCAATTGTAACAGCACCTTCTGGAATTTCTTTGCAATTTACAACCACATGAGCACTCATTGGCTTAACCCATTCAACACGATAAAAATATGCATCCTCCTCGCAATAACCAGGTATTGCAAACAACATCACTGAAAAAGCACATATAAGCAGCAAAACAATCTTTTTCATAATAATTCCTCCGTTTTATTTGTTTTATAATATACACCACAAAAACACCTTTTTTATTACATCATGCAAAATATTTGCCTTTTATTTAAATGCCGCAAGGTATTATTTGCTTGCTATGGCACTGTATAAATGTTATAATTATTTCAATAAATACTGTGGAATTACGCAAAAAATAATCCGTATTCCCTTATTAGGAGTGAGTTTTGTTTATGAAAAAAAAGTTTGACCCTGTTGCGTACTACAAGGGCTTTACATTTGGCTATATAATGATCGCCTGGCTTGTACTTGTGTATCGGCTTAAGCTGTCGGAATTATGGCTTATACCTGCAATATTTGTATACTTTGTATTAAGTGCAATTATCTTCCGCCCATACTATTACGGTATGGCAGGAAATACGTACTATTTTGTCAGAAAGTTTGATAAAGCACGTAAGTATTACCGCAAGGCAATTAAGCTTAACACAACAAATGTACCTGCTCTTTACAACTATGCTCTTGACCTTTTGCATGATGGCAGGGCAGCCGAAGCACTTCCACTGCTTGAAAGGGCTGAAAAATATAACACCAAGCTTATTTACGAAAAAAACATACCACTTGCCATAGGCAGCTGCCACTGGGTAATGGGCAATATTGACAAGGCCATCGAAATTATGGAGGGTCTTGAAGAAAAATACAGCTATGTAAACGTCAGTACTCTTACCACCCTAGGTTATCTTTATATACTCAAAATGGATTATGAAAAAGCTGAAGAATATACTCTCAGAGCCATTGAGGATACCCCTGAACACGCACCGGCATGGGATAATATGGGACAAATATATTATAACAAGGGGGATATGGCAAAAGCTAAGGAATATTTTACAAAGGCACTTGAATATAAAGACAATATGGCAGACAGCCTTTACTATATGGGGCTTATTGCTAAGTATGAGGGCAATAAACAGATGTCCATAGATTATTTTACAAAGGCGTCCCAATGCAATGTATCGGCTTTAAACACTGTTACCTTAAATGAAATTAAATCTCAGATAGAAGCTTTAAGTAAGGATTTAACGTAACCGAAAATAAATTTGAAAAAAACGGTAGCTAGTCTCTTTTTACATAAAAAAGGGACAACTCCATTATTTTTTCACCTATAAACAGTTAAATTTACTTTTGTTTTTTAATTAATCAGCTTATCCTTTTTATCAAAAGTAAATAAAAAATGAATAAATTGTAAATTTTATGTTGTAATTATTTAAATTTTAGTGTATAGTTATATATGTATTAATTTGGGAAAAATTAACACGCCAATATTTCAGGGGAGAAGGTGGAAATAATGCTTAAAAAAGCTATTTCCATCCGGCAAAAGTTCACTGTTTCAATGGTATATATCCTTCTTTTTGAACTTGTTATATATGCGGTATTCGTGTTCTTTGGCGGCACCTTAGGTATGATTGTAACCAACGTTTACGGCAACCTTAAGGAAACTACACAAGTCAGAGCAGCCAATATTGGAGACAGCCTTAACTCAGTGTCGGAAACAGCTGATAACAGCTATAGTGAAATTAATAATATAATGCTCTCAGAAGTCAATAATGGTACTTCTGATTATGATGCTGTATTTTTAAGCCTTATACCAAAAATGCAGCTTATTTCAGCAAGTGAAAACATAACAGGCACCTTTATTGTTATGGGCTCCGATTTAAGCGCTGACCGTCTGCCTGCGCTTTATATGCGAAAATCAGACAGAAATCTGCAAAATCAAAGCTACAGCATTAATATTTCCAGTGAAAATATAATTCAAAAAACAGGTATACTGCGGGCACAAAACTGGAGTAATTCCGTCAATATTAAGGAAAATAACGGTATAGACTTTATATCCGAGCCCATAAAAATTTCTGCTGAAAACCCCTGAGGATTCGTCAGTTTGATCACAGGTATTGCACCTGTACTATCTGAAGATGAAAGTTTTTCTGCTTCTGGTATTTGAGGCTTTAGATTCGATATTTCGATAAACTCAGGTGAGGTTTCCTGGAACTGTTCCAGATATACTTCCCGAACTCGTCGAAGCCGATAATAGTAGTTTGCTTTTGTAAGATTATTCTGGGCACACCATGTTTCAACATCCATTCCCTTTAGTCTGCTCTGACAGTCACGGATCTGTTCTGCCCATTCCTGGATTCTAGTCTGCTGTGCAATCAGACTCGTTTGTGTAGCCATAATCATCACTCCTTGCATAGTCGCTCAAAAAAGTTGAGTACTTAACTTTTTTGACTCTGTAGTTTTGTTGAATATAATTATGACATGAACCGAACATATAAAAAAGGTACTCAGGTTTTACCGTTTACTTTCTAATTGTAATTAGCTCCTTTTATATCATTTCAAAAATCCCCTTATTATATAAGACACCCCACCTGTCAAAAACTGACGCCAAATGACAAAATAAGACAGAAAATTTTTCATCTTCTGCCTTATCTCCTGTCCCCAATATTCTTTTTTTCTCTTTTACACCAAGCAACTCTCTGCTCTTTTTAGAATCTATACTCTATCCCCTACACTCTCACCCCATCTGCGCTTTCGCAAACATAGAACGAATACTTCCCTTCCAGTCCTGGAAATGCCTTCAAATATTCTTCGGTTACTTTTGCTTCGATATCTTCTACTTTATCCGGATCTATGAGCGCCATGCAGCATCCTT
>CALIRN010000278.1 GCA_938042265.1 uncultured Eubacteriaceae bacterium | reverse complement strand
TGGCAGAGTCAACATCGGTTACAATATCACTGTCAACTATAGGCTGGTTTGTACGCTCCATAAGTTGCTTGAAGCTGTCACGGTCCTCACCCTCCTTAATGGAGGCGATGGAAGTACCTATAACGTTTACATTATATTTATCAAGTATACCCTTGTCATACAGCTCACAGCTTAAGTTAAGACCTGTCTGACCGCCCATACCCGCAATAATACTGTCAGGTCTTTCCTTAGCAATAACCTTTTCAACAAAATCAATGGTAAGAGGCTCAATATAGGTATAGTGAGCCATACCTATATCCGTCATAATTGTGGCAGGGTTTGAGTTTACAAGTACTACCTCAACACCCTCCTCCTTTAAGGACTGGCACGCCTGAGTACCCGAGTAGTCAAACTCGGCAGCCTGTCCGATAACTATAGGACCAGAGCCTATAACAAGAACCTTTTTAATTGAATTATCCTTAGGCATTAGTCTTAACCTCCTCAACAATCTTTATAAATCTGTCAAAAAGTACCTGAGTATCAAGCGGTCCGGGGCTTGCCTCCGGGTGGAACTGAACGGAATAAATCGGCTTTGTTTTATGTCTGATACCCTCAATGCTGCCATCGTTTACATTGACAAAGGTCGGCTCAACCTGATCGCTTAAGTCGCATACCACAAAGTTGTGATTCTGACTGGTAATGTAAACCCTGCCTGTCTGTAAATCCTTAACAGGGTGATTTCCGCCATGATGACCGAATTTAAGCTTTTCCGTATTGCAGCCAAGTGCAAGGCTTATAAGCTGATGTCCAAGACAGATGCCAAGCACGGGCTTGCCGCTGTCAATAAGCGCCTTAACAGTATCCACAACCTCGGGTATATCCTTAGGATCTCCCGGACCGTTGCCCAGGAAGATTGCATCAGGATTTACCGCAAGAATTTCATCTGCTGATGTATAGGCAGGAAATACGCTGAGCTTACAGCCCCTCTTTGAAAGATCACGGATAATGCCCGACTTAATACCGCAGTCCAGCACGGCAAAGTGGGTACCGCTGCCGCTTACGGTGTAAGGCTTATCAATTGTAACCTCCTTAACCGCATGAACGTTTGTATAGGTGTCAAACTTCTGCTTAATCTGGCTTGGTGTAAGATCATCAACCCTTGTGGTAATTATGCCCTTCATACAGCCCTTTTCCCTGATGGTCCTTGTAAGGGCTCTTGTATCAATGCCCTCAAGCCCCATAATCTTATTCTGCTTTAAAAAGCCGTCAAGCTCCATTTCACAGCGCCAGTTATTTGGCATATCACACTTTTCCCTTACAACAAGCGCCTTAAGGAAAGGTCTGCGGCTTTCCATATCGTCAAGATTAATACCGTAGTTTCCTATAAGAGGATAAGTCATTGTAACAATCTGACCTGCAAACGACGGGTCCGTCAAGGTTTCCTGATAGCCGGTCATACCCGTGGTAAATACAACCTCACCAACGGTTTCCTTAATATATCCGAAGGCATTGCCCTTAAACTTCATACCGTTTTCAAGAATTAATTCAGCCCTGATGGTTTTTTCCATGGTTAAATACATCTCCTTAAATCATTTTTCATATTAATACAAGCCTGTCTTGCCGCAAGAGCAAACTGTGTTTCATCACTGAAGCAGTCCTTATATTCGTCCTTCATGTGGGCGGCAATAATACCTCTTGATGAGTTTACTATGGCCCCTATGCCGTTTTTGTCAAAGCATACCGCCAAGTCCTCCGCTTTACCTCCCTGTGCACCATATCCCGGTACAAGGAAGAAGGTGTGAGGCATAAGCTCTCTAAGCTTCTCAGCCTGTGCGGGATGAGTTGCGCCCACAACCGCGCCCACGCTACTGTAGCCCTTTTTCCCCATAAGCTCGCTGCCCCATTTTTCAATAAGTAATCCCATTTTCTGATATACTGTCATACCGTCAACGTCCAGATCCTGTATTTCACCGCTTTTTGGGTTGGAGGTTTTCGCAAGTACGAAAATCCCCCTGTCAAACACTCTGCAATCCTTGATAAAAGGCGTAACACCATCAGAGCCAAGGTATGCGTTTATTGTAACAAAATCCTGTGCAAAATCACTGTCAAAGGTATTTTCACCCACCGTTACCTGACCTATATGCGCATCGGAATAAGCCTCGGCGGTTGAGGAAATATCACTTCTCTTAATATCTCCTATTACCACAAGTCCTTTAGATTTTGCATAGGCACAGGTTTTGGCATATGCCTTAAGTCCTTCAATGCCGTAGCGTTCATACATTGCAATCTGGGGCTTTACGGCAGGCACAATATCAAATACCGCATCAATTATAGCCCTGTTGAATTTATACATTGATTTTGCAGCAGCCTTTTTTGTGCAGCCGTACTTTGTATAGTATTTGTCCGTAATGTACTGTGGTATATAATTAAGTCTTGGGTCAAGTCCCACAACGGTAGGATTTCCCGTTTCTTCAATTTTACTGATTAAAGTGTCAATAATCATATTCTTTCCTCCTTACTTCAGCTCTCCGTACTCGGCAGCAACCTTACCGCCCACTATGGTATAAGCGGCAATACCCCTGACCCTTCTGCCGTCAAAAGGTGTATTTTTACCTTTACTGTGCATTTTTGACTTATCTATTGTATATTCCCTGTTAGGGTCAATTACCGTAATATCAGCATTTGAACCGGCTGAAAGATTGCCTATATCGCCTCTGCCCAAAATTTTTGCAGGGTTTGTACTCATCTTTTCAATAAGCTGATAAGGCGTAAGCCATCCGCCCTCCACAAGCTCTGTAATGGCAAGAGGCAGAGAGGTTTCAAGACCGATAATACCGTTTGCTGCCTTTTCAAACTCGCAGTTTTTTTCATCAATATGGTGAGGTGCATGGTCTGTGGCAATAACCTCAAGGATATTGTCCTTAAGCGCCTGCTTCATACACTCTACGTCCTTTTTACTTCTTAAAGGAGGATTCATTTTATAGTTTGCGTCATATTCCGTAATATCCTCCTCGGATAGGGTAAAGTGGTGAGGCGTTACCTCTGCGGTTACCTTTACCCCTCTTTCCTTAGCCTGTCTTATAAGCTCGACACTGCCTGCGGTACTTATATGGCATAAGTGGATAGGCACACCGACACTGTCTGCAAGGATCATATCCCTTGATACGATAACCTCCTCGCTGTCGTTGCTGATGCCCTTTAAGCCTAAAAGTGCGGCTCTGTCCCCCGCATTCATCTGACCCCTGCCTGCAAGCAGTCCGTCCTCGCAGTGGTCAAAAACAGGCAGATTAAACATATACGCATACTTTAAGGCAGTTTTCATAAGTGCGGCATTTGCAACGCTTCTGCCGTCCTCGGAAATGGCGCAGGCGCCAACGGCTGCCATTCTGCCTATATCCGCAAGCTCTTCACCCTGCTGACCCTTGGTGATTGCACCTATTGGCAGTACATTTACAACCGCCTCTCTGTCAGCCTTAAGCTTTATATACTCAACAATAATTTCATTATCCGTAACAGGCTTGGTATTAGGCATTGCACAGATTGTGGTAATACCGCCTACGGCAGCGGCCATAGAGCCTGTTTTTATGGTTTCCTTACGCTCAAAGCCCGGCTCTCTTAAATGCACGTGTAAATCTATAAGACCCGGCGCAACCCACTTGCCCTGTGCGTCTATAACTTCATCCGCTTGTTCTGTTATATTTTCCGCAACCTGCTTAATCTTACCGTTTTCGGTAAGCACATCCATAACCGCATCAATATTATTTGCAGGGTCAAGCACTCTGCCGCCCTTAATCAAAAGCTTCATATAACTACCTCCTTAACCGTTTGCCTCGGTGAGCAGCTTTAAAATAGCCATTCTTACCGCAACACCGTTTTTAACCTGTACGTTAATTACGGAGTTTTTACCGTCTATTACCTCTGTGGAAAGCTCCACTCCTCTGTTTACCGGTCCGGGGTGCATAACAAGCACATCCTTTTTTGCATACTTAAGAGTTTCCACATTTACGCCGAACAGGCTTGAGTACTCTCTTAAACTTGGGAAAGGCATATTCTTCTGTCTTTCAAACTGTATTCTCAGCCCCATAACCACATCGGCATTTGCAATAGCTCCTTTTATGTCACTTGTAACGTTTACGCCCAAAGACTTCATTGAGCCGCTTATAAGAGTTGAGGGGCCTGCAAGGGTCACGTTTGCGCCTAATTTGGTAAGCCCAAAGGCATTGCTTCTTGCCACTCTTGAATGGGAAATATCACCCAGTATAGTAACATTAAGCCCCTCAAAACGTTTTTTATACTCCATAATGGTGAATAGGTCCAAAAGCGCCTGTGTGGGGTGCTCATTTGAGCCGTCGCCCGCATTTACAACAGAGGCGTTTACATTCCTTGCCAGTACATCGGCAGCACCTGTCATCTGATGTCTTATAATCATTACGTTTATACCCATCTGGTCAAGGGTTTTGCCTGTGTCTATAAGGCTCTCGCCCTTGTTTACACTACTTGTTGCCACACCCAAATCCTTTACTATTGCACCAAGATAGTCTCCTGCAAGCATAAACGACATTCTTGTACGGGTAGAATTTTCATAAAACATTGTAACAATACTGCTCTTTTTAAGCTCGTCACTTCTGAGAGAGGGATTATCAATCTTTTCCTTCATAGCCTTGGCAGTTTCAAGGATAGTCATAATTTCGCCCTCGCTTAAATCCCTCAGACCCAAAAGGTCCTTTCTGTTAAACATTAAGCCTCTCCTCCTATTACTATAGTATTTCCCAAAGGGCATTAAAAAAGACAATAAAAAGGGCTTTTAAAAACACTCTTTCCATTGTCTTTGTTCTTTAACGGAACAGCCAATAAAAATAGAAGGAAAAGGTATAATGTTTCGCTTATGCAGTTCGTATCCGTTCATGATACTCATGGCGTTTTCCTCCTTGCTGTTGTTTCAATGAAAGCGCTGATCTGTTCACCGATTAATCAGCGGCTTCATACTTATCTAAAAGATTGTATCATTTATAAAGAGGAATGTCAACAAATTCCGTCACAAAATTTCCCATATAGATTTATGAATTTAAAGTAAAATTTTTGTTTATTTTTATTTACTGTTCGGACTTGACAGTACTGTTTATCCATTGTGCAAACAATAACAAAATATTTTCCTCGTAATTATTTTACCTCTTTTCTCTTAATCTGCTGAGAAGCTCCCTTTCCTTATCGGTCAGATACGCACCCTCAAGCAGCTCAGGGCGTTTTTTTAAAGTCCGTTCAATGGATTGTTCCCTACGCCATTTATCCACAAGCCCGTGATTACCGCTTAAAAGCACCTCAGGCACCTTGTGTCCCAAAAATTCGGCAGGTCTGGTATACTGGGGATATTCCAGCAAATTATCTGAAAAGCTTTCGTCAATATGGCTTTCCTCCCTGTTAAGTACTCCGGGGATAAGCCTTGAAACCGAGTCGATGATTGCCATAGCCGCCAGCTCGCCGCCCGTCAGCACGTA
>CALIRN010000277.1 GCA_938042265.1 uncultured Eubacteriaceae bacterium | reverse complement strand
TGTTGTTCCGGGAATTACTTATGGCGAAGGCGGCGAGGGCTATGTGAGAATAGCCTATACAGTTGATATAGAAAAAATTAAAGCGGCTGTAGAGCGAATGCGGGAGTATGCTGAATTGCAGGATTTGCTTTAAGGTTGGAGATTAGATGAAGCTTATGGTTGGATAATAATTTTTTTGAAAATTAGGAGAAGATAGTGCGTGATTTAAAACTATAACACTAAAAAGTTTTGATTTACGGCTTATTGATTGAGCAAAGTTTTCGGACAGATAGTTTTGTTATAGGAGGATAATATGAGCAATGTATTATTAATTGGTGGTGATTTAGTTCCAACACCTTCAAATATGACTGATTTCGTCAGTGGTGAAATACATAATGTTGTAGATAATAATTTGTTGAATATTTTAAAGGCGGCAGATTTTAGAATATTTAATCTTGAAACACCAATAACCGATAAAATTAGTCCAATATCAAAGGAAGGTCCTATACATAGAGTACCTGAAAATTCTATTAAGGGAATTAAAAGCTTAAATCCAAATTTATTTACATTGTCAAATAATCATATTTTGGATCAGGATGAACAGGGCTTAATCAGAACTATAGAATTACTTAATGAAAACAATATTGATTATGTTGGTGCAGCCAAGAATATATATGACGCCCCAAAGCCATACATATTAAACTTTGGGGACTATAAAATAGGTATTTATGCTTGTACAGAGCATGAGTATTCTTTAGCAACAGAAAATACATGGGGAGCAAATCCTTTTGACCCATTATATAGTCTTGACCATATAAGCGGATTAAGTCAAGAGGTTGATTTTACGATAGTTTTGTATCATGGCGGAAAGGAATTTTATCGTTATCCTTCGCCATATCTTCAAAAGGTTTGCAGAAGAATTGTGGATAAGGGTGCGGATTTGGTCCTTTGTCAGCATAGCCATTGTATTGGCACTTATGAGGATTATGGCAGGGGAAGGATTGTTTACGGTCAGGGTAATTTTATTTTTGACAGAGATGATAAAATTAACTATGAGGTTAAACAAACAAGCCTGTTGATAAAATTAGAATTTGATTCTGAATATAATGTTAAGTATGAATTTATACCTATCAGAAAGCGTAAGGAAAAAATTGAAGTGGCAGTTGATAAGGACAGAGAGGAAATTTTATATGCCTTTGAAAACAGACATAAGGAAATAATGGAGCCGAGTTTTGTATCAAAGAAATTTGATGAATTGACATTAAGTAATGGGTCAAGGTATTTGTTTAGGCTTTCTAAATTAGGTTTGATAATAAATGCTCTTGATATGAGATTATTTAAGGGACGTTTGCTTAGAAGAAGGCTTGGAAAGCTATTTACTGTAAGACAGCTCCATTCAATAGAAAATATAATTCAATGTGAGGTACACAGCGAAAGCGTATTAAGATATATTAAACTTGAAAACAGCAAGAAAAAATAGGAGTATAATGTTATGAGAATTTTAACCGTTATGACTAATAGCCTGGAATTTAACGGTATTAGTATGAGTCTGTTAAACTATTATAAAAATTTGGATAAAAGTAAATTTCAAATGGATTTTGCTGTACCTAACAAAGTAGATGCAAAGCTTAAAAGTATTATTGAAGAAAATGGCAATAATGTTTATGAGTTGATTTATAATAATAAAAAAATGAGATTAAAAAAGCCTGTCAGGTATATTAGAGAGCTTAGAAAAATTACAAGACAGGGAAACTATGATATTGTTCATGCTCATGGCAACAGTGCTACACTTTTTTTAGAGCTGTATGCAGCAAAAAAAGAGAATATTAAAATAAGAATTGCCCACAGCAGAAATACTATGTGTGACCATAAAGTATTGGATAAAATGCTCAGGCCACTTTTTAATAAAAGTTATACTCATGAGCTAGCTTGCGGAAAGGAAGCAGGTAAATGGCTTTTTAATAATGATAATTTTTATGTAATAAATAATGGTAAAAATGTTGATGAGTTTAAGTTTAATCCAAAGGTCAGAGAGGAATACAGAAAAAAGTATAATCTTGAAAACAATAAGGTAATTGGTCATGTTGGTAATATGTGGTTTCAGAAAAATCATGAGTATTTGATAAAGGTATTTAATGAACTTGTTAAACTAGATGATAGTTATAAATTATTGCTTTTAGGTGATGGCAATTTAAAAAGTGATGTAGAAAATATGGTTAAGGAATATGGTCTTGGGGATAAGGTTATATTTTTTGGCAAAACCTCTGATGTTGCTAATTTGTTACAGGCCATGGATATTATGGTGTTCCCTTCAAGGTTTGAAGGCTTTCCTAATGTTCTTGTGGAATGGCAGATTGCAGGCTTGCCTTCTGTAATATCCGATAAGATTACAAGAGATGTTAAGCTTACCGATTTAGTTGATTTTATGCCTATTGAAGATGAGCCTAAGGTATGGGCTGAACATATTAACGGAATTAAATTAGAGAACAGAGAAAAAAATCAAACGGAAATATTGGAGCAAATCAGGAAGTCAGGATTTGATATTAAGGAAAACACCAGATATTTGGAAAGTCTGTATTATAAATTTTACAATGAATTGGAGCGTTAAATATGCCGTCAGTTGAAGGATTCAGACTAAAATTAAGAACATTCTACATAGATTTAACAAAGAAAAAACGTCTTAAAAAAATTAATTGTCAAGATTTTACCATAATATCAAACAATTGTTGGGGCGGTTTGATTTATCAAAGCTATGGGTTGCCATATAATACCCCTACAGTAGGCTTGTTTATCATGGCAGAGGATTATATAAAATTTGTATCTGATTTGAAAAAATATTTCAGTATGCCGATTGAATTTATCGACTATAAAGATTCAAAGTGGTATGATTATCAGAAAAATAAGGCGGCATTTGGAAGTTACCCTATTGGCAGAATTGACGATATTGAAATTCACTTTCTACATTATAAAACAGAAGAAGAAGTTATAGAGAAATGGACAAGACGATGTAAGAGGATTAACTGGGATAAATTAATTGTAAAATTTAATGACCAGAATGGATGTCAGTATGAACATTTAAAAAAGTTTGAAGAGTTGTCTTACAGAAATAAAGTATGTTTTACGGTGAAGGAATATAGTGATTTGCCTGGCATTACAACCATAAAGGCGCCTAAAAGTCATAAATTTATAAGGGCTTCTTACGAGCCTTTTGGTAAGTCGAAAAGTATAGATATTAATAAACTTGTGAATGAATTGTAACAGGAGTAAATTATGAAAGAGGTTATATTTGTCAGCAATGTAATAGGTAACGGTGGCGCTGGCAGAGTAATGGCTATAATTGCTGATTATTTTGCAGAAAAGGGTGTTGATGTTACACTTTGTTCGTTTTTGGATAATTACGAAACCTATGAAATGAATCCTAAAATCAAACAGGTAATAATTAAGAAGGATTTAAAGGGTGCTTTAGGCAAAATACAGAGAATATCAAGACTTAGAAAATTTATAAAAAAACATCCTAATGCTACACTTATAGCCTTTGAGCATTTTGTCAATATGGAAACCATAGCTGCTGCCGTAGGTTTAAAGAATAAAGTAATTGTTTCTGAAAGAAATAGTCCCGATATTCTGGATAAAAGAAAAGTATCAAAAATATTAAGAGATATTTTGTATAGATATACCAATGTTCTGGTTTGTCAGACTCCTGAGGCAAAGGAATATTTTTCCGAGTGTGTCCGGAAGAAGTCTGTAATTATTCCTAATCCGATTAAATCAGATTTGCCTTATTATCAGGGAGAGAGGAAAAAGGAAATTACAACTTTTTGCAGAGTTGAAAAGCAGAAGAATCTTAAAATGCTTATTGATGCGTTTGAAATGCTGTCAAAGGACTATGATGAGTATGTTTTGTCTATATATGGTGATGGCAGTCAAAAGGAAAGTCTGATAGAGTATACAAAGGAGAAGGGGCTTGAAAATAAAGTGCTTTTTCAGCCTTTTATTATGGATATACATAATAAAATTGCGGATTGCGAAATGTTTGTATCCACTTCTGATTATGAAGGCTTATCTAACTCAATGCTTGAAGCAATGGGGATGGGTTTGCCTGTTGTCTGTACGGATTGTGATGGCGGTGGTGCAAGAATGATGATAGAAAACAAGGTGAATGGTATACTTACACATAAGGGTGATACAACCGCATTCTATAATGGCATGAAGTATTTGCTTGACAATCCGGATGACGCAAAAAAAATGAGTATAAAAGCAATGGAAGTTAATGAAACCTTATCCGTTGATAATATTTGCAGTAAATGGCTGGATTTAACTGTTTGATAAATGGGTAAACAGCTAAGTGTTTATTAGTTTTGGATTGGAGTTAAAGCTATGGATAATAATATGCTAAGTAACCGATACAAAATTTCAATAGATGTATTATTATTAATTTGCTATGTTGCATCTTTTGGTTTGTTTGGAAATGGTAGTGAAGTTGCAAAGGCGGTAAAAATACTGATGCTCGGTATGACAGTTGTTTATGTTCTTTTAATGAAGCGAAAGCTGCTGAATATATATACGGGATGGCTGTTTGTTTATTTGGGCTATGTAGGATGCTCTGTGTTTTGGTCTGATATCAGGGACTATGCGGTGTCGGATTTTTATTCGGTAGCCTATGCCGTTATATGTGCTTTGTGTATTGCTCTGGCTGTTGCAAATAAAGAGAAAAAAATCAGGCTTATTTTGCTGCTGTTGGTGCTTTTGCCTATGATGAGATGGATAATGTTTATAGTACAAACCGGTCCACGAGCTATTTTTAATCTGCGTGCAAACAGTGAGGGTCAGGATTATAATTCAATAGGTCAATCAGCGGTATATGCAATAGTTTCGGCTATACTGCTGATGAGTTATTCCGATAAGAAAAAAATGCTGTATCAGCTTTTGATATTGTTTAATTTATATTTAATCATTGTATCGGGTTCAAGAAAATGTATCTTATATTTATTATTAATGTGGGCTTGTATGAGAATATTTAACTCGACCAACCTTGTAAAGACAACAATCAGATTGTTGATAATAGCGCTTGTTTTTTTTGTTGGATATAAATTGGCAATCAACGGTATTTTTGGAACAGGTTTACATGATTTGTTAACTTCACTGCAAGGAGAGGGCAGTGATAATAGTGTAATGGGCAGATTGGACCAAAATCAAAGACATTGGGAACTGTTTTTGAAAAAGCCTACTTTTGGTTATGGAATAGGTATGGTTGAATGGTATTGCAGAACTATTTTAGGACAGAAAGCGGTAGTGGCTGACTGTGATTATCTGGATATACTTGTAGATTTGGGTTTTGTTGGTATAGTTGTTTTTTATGGTATGCATATATACTTGGTATTTAAGTATTTGCTTAACAGGAACAACTGGAAGTATGTGGATAAGGTGTATTTTGCATGGCTGATTGTGTTGTTGGTAAACGGATATATTTGTCGTACATATTTCAATAATTATTTTATATTTGTATATCTCTATCTGATATATAATAATATATCCGACAGAATAAAGCTGAAGAGGATAAATGTTAAATTGAGGTGAATAATAACGTGCTTTATATCAGGCAAGGCGGAAGATGTGGAAATCAGTTATTTAGTTATGCATTTGCGAGAAAGCTGCAAATGCAGTATAACAATGAGGAAATGACCTTTCTATTAGGTTTTATCAACCAGAAAGCATCTGATAAAAATAATGGTGATAATTGGGAGGATTCCTTAAGGTGGTTCAATACTGTACCATATAGCACAATTTCAGAGCCCCAAAATGAGGTTATGCAATATGGAAGCCTTGTGCAAAAGCTTTGTTATCAGCTGTGGAGTAAGGTTTTTATGGTGGCAAGAAAGGTTAAGCTTAATGCATTAAAGGATGTTCAGAAATTTATGTTTAAAACCTTTGCAGACTTTGGGTTTTATTATTATGCAGGCGTGGGCACATTGCCTTACAAGCTTGCGAAAGCAACAAATAAATTTATTTGGGGGGCGTTTGAGGATAGTAAATGGTTTGATGATATAAAGCCTGTGTTGCTGGAGGAGCTTACACCAAAACAAGCTGTTCCGAGAAAAAATTTGGAATTGTACAATAAAATAACCTCTGCGAATTCGGTTTGTGTGTCACTGAGAAAGTGGTCAATAGATGTTCATTCTAAGGCTAATTTAAAAAACAGAGATATATGTGATGCAGATTACTATAAAAAAGCTATAGCGGCAATTAAAGAAAGGGTTGAAAATCCTGTTTTTATTGTATTTTCCGATGATGTGGAATGGGCTAAGGCTGTATTGAGAGAGGCTGTCGGTGATGCTGAGGTGTATTCCGAGACGGGTGATGATAATGTTGCGGAAAAATTAAGACTTATGTATTCTTGCAAGCATTTTATAATAGCCAACAGTACATTCAGTTGGTGGGCACAGTATTTGTGCCGTAATGAAAATAAGATTGTTGTTTCTCCCGATAAGTGGTTTGCAAATCAAGATATAAGACATCCGCTTATTTCGGATGAATGGGTGTTAATACCTTGCTGAGAGGAAAAATATGAATAGAAAAAAGAAGTTGATGATAAATACAGTATCATCGTTAAGTAAACAATTTATCAGTGTTGTATGTGGCTTTATATTGCCCAGACTATATTTGACACATTATGGCTCGGATGTAAATGGCTTGGTTTCGTCAATTACTCAATTTTTAAGCCTTGCCGCTATTTTTGATTCGGGTATGGGAGTTGTAATTGAGGCTTCTTTGTTTAAGCCTCTTGCTGACAAGGATGATAAAGCAATCAGTAGAGTTTTGACATCAGGACAAAATTTTTATATGCGCTTTGTAATGCTGCTTGGAATATATGTGTTTTTCCTTGCAGCTGTGTATCCGTTTTTTATAACGGACCAATTTGACTTTTTTTATACAAGCACATTGGTTATTGCAATATCAATAAGCTCCTTCGGACAGTATTGCTTTGGTGTAACCAATTCGGTTTTACTCTCGGCTGACCAACGTACATACATCAATTCATGTGCATATATTGTAACAATAATTGCCAATACAATATTAGGCTCAATCCTTATTACCTTGGATTGTCCTATACACATTGTCAAGCTGGCAGCATCGCTTACGTTTGTAGTAAGACCTGTATTTTTGGCTATATATGTAAAAAAACATTACAACGTCAATTGGAAGGAAAAGTATGATGTAGAGCCTATTAAGCAAAAGTGGAACGGCTTTGCACAACATATAGCAGCCTTGGTGGTGGCAAATACGGATATTGTTGTATTAACGCTGTTATCAAGCTTGAAAAATGTTTCAATTTATTCTGTTTATTTTTTGGTTGTCAACGGAATTAAAGAGGTTGTAAATGCGGCATCAATGGGAATAAGGTCCTTGCTTGGAGATATGTGGGCAAAAAAGGAGCTTGACAAGCTGAACAATACATTTTCCAGTATAGAGTGGATTATACACACCTTTACAACCTTGGTGTTTACAATAACCGCAATATTAATTGTCCCATTTGTTTCCATATATACAAAGGGTGTAACCGATGTAAATTATCTTGTGCCCGGCTTTGCGGTAACGCTGTGCTTTGCTTATTTGATATATTGCCTCAGATTACCGTATCAGGCTTTGATTATGTCTGCGGGACACTTTAAGCAGACTCAAACAAGCTCATTAATAGAAGCTGCTATCAATATTGCGGTATCGGTTGTAAGTGTATTCAATTGGGGCTTGATTGGTGTAGCGGTTGGCACGCTGGTGGCAATGCTATACAGAACGATATATCTTGCTTGGTATTTAAAGCATAATATAATCGAGCGTTCATTGAAATATTTTGCAAAGAGGTTTGCAGTGGATTGCGGCTCAGTTTTTGTAATGATGATATCTACATCGTGGATTTCATTACATAAGCTCAATATGCTTTGGTGGCTTGTGATGGCGATTATTGTAGTTGTTATGTGTATTGTTGAGTGTACATTAATTAATTTATTGCTTTGCCATAAGGAAATGAAAGGGTGTATAAAAATGATAATGGGAAGAAGAAAGAAGGCTGTGCAATGAGAAATATTGTCCATAAGGGTGTAGCATGTTTGGCAGCTAAGGGCTTTTTTAGACTGCTTGATGATAAGACATATATTAAATTAGTATACTGGGCAAGAATCGGGAAAAAATTGGATTTGGATAATCCTGCTACATTTAATGAAAAAATCCAGTGGCAGAAATTATATGACTTTAAGCCAGAGTACGCCACATTGGTTGATAAATATGCAGTTAGGGATTACATTAAGCAAGAGATAGGTGAACAGTACTTAGTACCTTTGTTGGGCGTTTATGACGAGTTTGATGACATAGATTTTGATTCATTGCCGGAAAAATTTGTTATTAAGTGCAACCATGATTCGGGTGGCATTGTAGTTTGCAGAGATAAAAAAAGCTTGGATATTGCTGCGGCACGCAAGAAAATTAACAGATGTCTGAAAAGGAACTATTACCGCTATTCAAGGGAAAAGGCATATAATTTGGTAAAGCCTAAAATAGTTATTGAACAGTATTTAGATGATGGTGTAAACTTAGTGCCTCGAGATTATAAGCTGTATTGTTTCGATGGAGAGCCTAAGTATATTGTTATATTTAAGGATCGATATAATAAGAATGTGGCTAAGAGTGAGGCTGTTTATGATACTGATTGGAATAAGTTGAATTGTAGTCTGGATGCTCATTTTGTCATCAGCAATGAGGTTGATGAAAAACCTGAAAAGTTTGATGAATTGCTTGACGTGGCACGTAAGCTGGCAAAGGGTTTTCCTCAGGTTAGAGTGGATTTTTACATTATTAATAATAAAATTTATTTCGGTGAGATAACATTGGCAACAGCAAGCGGTTTAACCAAGATGATACCCGAGTCGTTAGATGAAGAAATTGGTAAACTTGTTAACTTGGATATAAGTAATAGATAAAAATATCAATATTTAAGGAGGAAGCAAAAATCTGTTAAAGAAATTATTAGCAATAATATATCGAAAATACATAAATATTGCTCCGCTCAAAAAAGTGTTTGTATTTAAGGAAATTAGGAGCAATGGTCGGTGAAAGAACTCGATTTAATTGTGATTTATCTGTAGTGGGGACTGAACCGAATTTGGTGGAAATTGGTAACGATTGCCTTTTTGCGGTAGAGGTTAAAATCTTTACGTATGATGGAGGAATTAAAGTAGTTAATGCTTTGCATTATCCTCAAAAGTCTATGGATAAGATTGGCAAGGTAAAAATAGGGAATAATTGTTTTATAGGATATAGAGCCATTATCTTGCCAAATGTGACAATCGGTAATAATTGTATTATCGGTGCAGGAAGTGTCGTGTCTAAGAACATTCCTGATAATTGTGTTGCTGCCGGTGTTCCAGCGAGGGTCATATGTACGGTTGATGAATACCATGAAAAATGCAAGACA
Organism: uncultured Eubacteriaceae bacterium; assembly: GCA_938042265.1. GTDB lineage: Bacteria > Bacillota > Clostridia > Lachnospirales > CAG-274 > CALWRD01. The sequence goes on along the minus strand of CALIRN010000277.1, from coordinate 4,474 downwards.
GCACTTCATCCAACAGCAGGAATGTCTAAATCGGATAAGAAAAAATATTATGATGAATTATACAAATAGAAATTTATATTGCATACTGTCGAAAAACTAAAATTTAATCAGAAAATTGGAATTTAGTATTCTAAGACTTACCCTGAGGGGAAGGTGTCAAGTGAAGCTTGACGGATGAGGTGCAGGTATTTACACCGTTATATATCAATAATTTATAATTATGACTTTATCGACATACTGATAAGAAACAGTATCATATAGAGGGGATTAGGAAGGAAGTGTATTAATTTATGAAGAGCTTTTGTCCATACAGAATATGTCCTTTAGGAGCTCATGTAGACCATCAGCTTGGATTGGTTACAGGCTTTGCCATAGACAAAGGAATACATATGGAATTTGAGCCTACAGAGGATGGCTCGGTTGAGGTCAATAGTGCCAACTTCCCGGGTACGGTTGAGTTTAATGTAAATGATGAATTTTTTGAAAAGCTGGCAGATTGGGGTGATTACCTTAAGGGGGCAGTTTTATCCTTAAGGCGGTTTTATGACTTGAGTAAGGGAATAAAAGGTCATTTAAAAGGTGATTTACCAATAGGCGGTTTATCCTCCTCCTCTGCGGTTATTATCACTTACATAATAAGTATTGCTAGGGCAAATGATATACAGCTTGAAAGAAGTGAGCTTATCAAGCTTGCCCTTTGGGTGGAAACCGATTTTGTAGGCATTCGTGTAGGTAAGTTGGATCAAAGCTGTGAGGTTTTATGTAGAAAAGGCAGCTTATTATATCTTGATACGCAGAATGACAGCCATAAATTCATACCCATGGATAATAATATGAAGCCGTTTAAGGTAGCAATAATCTTTTCGGGGATTGAGCGTAATCTGTCCAATTCCAGCTACAATTTAAGGGTTGATGAATGTAAGGCAGCTGCCTATGCTCTTGAGGGGCATGCCAATATGGTGTATGGCAAGTTTAATGATACATATTTGAGAGATGTTCCCCATGAGATTTTTGAGGAATTCAAGGATAAGCTGCCTAAAAACTGGTATAAGAGAGCTACCCATTACTATGAGGAAAACGAAAGAGTGAGAAAGGGCGTAAAGGCGTGGAAAAACGGCAACCTTGACGAATTTGGAAGGCTCATCTTTGAGTCAGGCTATAGCTCAATTTACAATTATGAATCAGGCTCGGAGGAGCTTAAGGAGCTTTATCACATTATGAGGGAAACTGACGGTATTTATGGTGGTCGTTTCAGCGGTGCAGGCTTTAAAGGCTGCTGTATGGCATTGATTGATCCCGAAAAGACTGAAGCTATTGAATCAAATATAAAGAAAAAATACCTTGACAAATTTCCATACCTTGCAGGTAAGTTTGAAATATGTTTTTGTGATACAGCGAATGGAGTTGAATTATAATGAAATGTGTAATTTTAGCGGCAGGATATGCTACAAGAATGTATCCTTTAACTGAAAATTTTCCTAAGCCTTTGCTTGAAATAAAAGGGAAGCCTATTGTCAACTGGCTTATTGACGATATTGAGAATGCAGGTAATATTGATGAATATATTGTTATTTCAAACCATAAATTTATTGATAAATTTACGCAGTGGCAGCATCAATCTGAATTAAGAGATAAAATTAAGGTTATTGATGACGGTTCAACCGCCAATGAAAACAGGCTTGGAGCTGTTAAGGATATTTTGTTTGCTATTGAAGAATGTAAGATAAACGATGATATTATCGTGCTGGCAGGTGATAATCTGCTTGACTTTTCACTTGGCAGCTTTGTAGACTACTTTAAAAGTGTTAACAGATCCTGTGTTATGCGGTATTATGAGGAAAAGCCTGAAAGGCTTAAAAAAACCGGTGTTGCTACCGTAGACAGTAACGGTATGATTATCAAAATGGTTGAAAAACCTGCTGTGCCCGAAAGCAACTGGGCAATACCTCCGTTTTATATTTATAAAAAGGACGATATTTCAAAAATTGCTCAGGGTATAGAGCAGGGCTGTCCTACTGATGCTCCGGGAAGCTTTATATCATGGCTGTGCTCTCAGACAGAGGTATTTGCAATGGAAATGCCGGGCAAAAGATATGACATTGGAAGTATTCAGGGCTATGAAGAAATAAAAAACAGCTATAGCTATAGGGGAAATGTATGACATTTGCCTGCTAAAATATGATTATATATTAATAAGGGCAGTTAAGCCCTGTGAAGCTTAACTGCCCTTTAATTACGGAAAGACAATTTATAAAATGTATATTGACTAATGGGCTGTTATTTTAAATCCAAGTCATCAAGCCATTTGTCCCTGTCATTGCCAAAGCTGATACTTTCGTCAATACCTTTAATCATGGATTTTACCGAGTATTTATTTATAAATACTGCATTAATAAACCTGTGTATCCAGGCAACAGGCAGCAGCAGGGGTGATTTCTTTAAATACTGATATTTTTGCCATATCATTTTTCTTGGAGGGAAAAATATTCTTCTGAATGCGCTTACGTCATTGCCCTCACGTTTTGTAACCTGGATGGAAAGCACATTGCCTTCTGCAGAATGACCGAAAACACCGTAACATAAGAGATATTCAATAAATTTTTCCGTTAATTTTAAGTCAGTTCTTTTAATATTTGCATTTATAGCTGCTCCGTACCAGTGCTCAGCGGCAGTCAGCATATAATACATTATTTTTTCGTGTCCTTGCGATTGGCAAACCTCTTTTACGATATTCAAATCAATTTTTTGGGAATGGCTTTTTAAAAGAATTACAACATCAAACAAGTTACGTATTCCGCAACCAGTTTCGGTTAAGTGTTTTGCGGCATGGACAATAGAAAATGCCAGCTCATAAGAGGGAGTAAGCAATAATCTGTTGTTTTGCTTATACACATTTTGCTTTAATACGCTGTTCCAATGCTCGGGATTATGCTTGAATTCACTTTCAAGAGATGTAAAAAGCTCTCCATGTACACTCTTATAATCCACCTCTGTAAAAAGTGTATCCCGTTTTAAGGAATAGCCTCTGCTTTCAAAAACAGCTTCAGCCGATTTTCTTTGGCTTTTTTCCACTAAAATATCAAAATCTCCCATTGTCCTAAGTTCAGGTATAGGATATAGGTCCTTTATTACTATGCCCTTTAAGCACAGAGGAGTTATATTATTTTCCTTAAAACAGGTAATAATTCGTTCAAATTCGGCATTTTTTTGGCTCATAAAGGACATGGTCTGTATAATTGCACTTCGCCAGGCATTTGCATTATTGGGGTGCTTGTCTTTTGGCAGTTTTAAAACTGAAACTGCAATAAGGGCAGTAATATTCTGTTCCTGAGATTTATCCCAGATAAATTGCCAGTCAATGTCTTTCGGAGGCAGAAGAGGCTCAGTATTAAATAATGATGCTTTGGAAAGCTCAATTATATATTTTTCGTTGGACGTCATATATTTATCTCCTTGCTAAAATACAGTTTTTATAAAATATGTCAGACTGCAGTTGAATTTTATTTTAATTGTTAATCTAATTATACATTAAAATGAGGTATTTCACAACGCTTTTGCAAAAAGTTAAAGATTAATTAAAAATTATATATCCCGATGGAATAGTGAAGTAAAAGGTTGGGCTCCAGTAGCTTTTGTGTAAGCGTTGAAAACTGATATATCATAAAAGAGGACAGAACCGGTTAAGCAGTTTCATTTATGTTTTGAGATAGTCCCTGTTTGTACGGTATAAAAGAAACGCAGGTTTTAATGTCTGCGTTAAAAAAATTTTACCCCGACTTTTGATAAAAAGCCGTTATACTATGGATACAAAAAAGACTCAAACCATTGCGGAATGAGTCTGTTATTTTGCGGGGCTAAAAAACGCCTGATTTTTATTGTGCTTTAAAATACATTTTCAAATACATTTGAGGCAATTACCTTATTGTCGGCTGCATATCCCGCAAGTCTTTCGGCAGCAGCTCTTACAACAGCTTCCTTGTCGATGCTTCCGCTTGAGGATGGATTTGATCCGCCTGTAGGAAGATTATTGGAGGAGGATCCGCTCCAACCGAAAATATTTCCCCATTCTTTTGCGGTATAGCCTGAAAGATGATAATTGATTTTATTTTTAAATGCCATAACATTTTCGGCGTATATTATTGCTGCTGAATTATTTCGGTCAACACCGTTTGCCAAATGGTCAAAGGCTATACAGTTTGTAAGAAATCTGTAAGAATTGCTCTGTGTATATTTACTGCCAAGCTTAAAGCAGTTAGGATTACCTCCCCATATATCCGAATCAGCAATTCCGCTTGGTGCAAGGCTTCCCTTATCTGTGTTGATTGCAGGGAACAATTCGTCAAGCTTATTGTAATAGGTGCTTGCAGAGGCGGTCCTTGAACAAAGGGTTCCGTCATTATAGCTTGTTACAAAGCTGTTGTATGCATCGGGGTATACTGCCTTAAAGCGTCTTATAAAGGGCAAATCTTCATCA
>CALIRN010000276.1 GCA_938042265.1 uncultured Eubacteriaceae bacterium | reverse complement strand
TCGGAGTGCCATAAAAGGCTTAGGGTATCCTCCTCTATGGCAGCCTTTTTAATGCTGTACCTGTAGCCGCCGGAGCTCTCCTGTATGGGCACGATAAACAGGGTATTTTCCTCAAGACTGTTGTTGAATACGTTTATCAGGCTCCCGTCATGCATATAGCCTGCAAAAATTTCAAGCTCATTTTGGTCTGTTATCATATAGCGGTTGCTAACGCTGTAAAATTCATCAAAGTAGGCAGAGGTTTTTATGACATCTGCGGTTATGCCGTTTTGTATTATTGGTTCATTCGCAGTGACCTCTGCCGGATTTTTTGTGTCAACCATTGCTTTATTTGATGCTTTGCCTGCGCAGGAGCAAAGTGTAATGAGCCCTATTGTAAGTAAGATTATTCCTCTGTATTTCATAATTTACCTCCATATAAATTGATTTGACAATTGTATAGACGGATGAGATTGAAATTTGTTCCGCAATTTCAAAAAATTGTATTGACAAAAGACTGTATGAGGTGTACTATACTAATTAGTACAGTTGGTACAATTCTGTTTTGCTTGGGTGAGTGGAGCAAAGCGGAGCTGTACCTTAACGGTATAGTGGAGAGAAAAAAAGGAGGAAAGCTATGTTTAAACCTGATTTTAAAAGTACTGTCCCCATATATGAGCAGATAATTGCTCAGGCTAAGGAGTATGTGCTTAGGGGCTGGCTGAAGCCTAAGGAGCCGTTACCCTCCATACGTAAGCTTGCAACAATGATTGATGTTAATCCCAATACTGTTGCTAAAGCTTATCAGGAGTTGGAGCGGCAGCATATTATTGTCACAATACGGGGCAAGGGGGCTTTTGTGGAGGAAAATCCCTGTCTTGAAATGCGCAAAGAGTGTGACTTTAAGGACAGACTTAAGCCCATAACGGCGGAAATGCTGCTTGCGGGTATGAGTGAGAGTGAAATTTTGGATTGTGTCAGGGCTGTTATAGCCGACCTTGGCACAGGGAAAGGAGAGTAGTATATGCTTGAGATAAAAAATATCAGCAAAAGCTTTGACGGCTTTCAGGCTGTAAAGAATGCAGGCATAAGTATAGCGGAGGGCACCGTACACGGCATTATAGGTGAAAACGGTGCAGGCAAGACCACAATTATTAAGTGTGCCGCAGGTATTTATAAGCCTGACAGCGGTGAGATAACCGTTGATGGTATGCCCGTTTATGATAATCCAAAGGCAAAAAGCCTTATAGGCTATGTTGCGGACAGCAACAGCTATTTTGGTATATA
>CALIRN010000275.1 GCA_938042265.1 uncultured Eubacteriaceae bacterium | reverse complement strand
TAAGATCACATTCTCCCGACTTCATACCTGCAGCATCTCTGCCGTCAATCTGTAAAACTTCCGACACGGCATACAAAAACTCATTGCCGTCACCGTCGGTAAAGCTTACATTATCTCCAATTTTCAGCCTGCCAAGCCAACCAAAGTGGGAGCCGTAATTATGCCCCGCCACAATCATATTATCCATATAAACCGAGCCGTAATAACGGCAGGGCGAGGTAGTAAGTGCAGGATAGCTGAAATCACCCTTTACGGGCAGCTCAAGATTTAATGAAGGAATTTTTAAAATGCCTATATAGCTGTCACCGTTTATAATAATTTCGGGCATTGCCATTTCGCTGTAGCTTTCATACAAAGGCAAATCATTAACTGTATTATTATCGGGTGAATTTTTTTCGGCCACGGAGATTTGCTCCCTAAGCTCAACCAAAGCCTCTTTGGATTTTTTAAGCGCCCTTTGATTTTCCATAGTATTATAAATAATAACCAACAGGGCTGCACCAATCAGCAGCAGCCCTATAGTTATCAGGATATTTCCGCTTTTACGCTTCATAATTACTTACCGACTCTCTTGCATCCCAAGCCGATTATTATAAGCATAACACCAAAGCATCCAAAAACGGCTGCAGGCCACCAAAGCTGACCTGTCTGTGGAAGCAACTCGTCACCTGTATCTGAGGCCTGTACGAGTGTTGAATTAAGCTCCGACCTGTCTGCAGTACCCAAGGCTACATCATTACTGCCCCTGTCTGTACTGATTGAGTCGGAATAGGTATTATTTGGTGTACCATTATCCCCACCCGATGTATTGGGATTTTCAGGGTTATATGGCTCATTGGGGTTATCGGGATTAATCGGATTATCCGGGTCCGTGGGATTATCGGGATTAACCGGTGTAATAGGGTTATTAGGATTATCGGGGTTAACAGGATTATCCGGTTTATCCGGATTATCCGGTACGTCCTGTTGTACAGTATTTGTAATAACAAACACGGTTCCGTCCCTGTCAATGCTTACCTCATAGCCCTTTGGCACTTCCTTTTCCACAACAGACCAGTTATCTGTTCTGCTGATATTTTTCCATGTATGGCGCCAGTTATTTTCACTGTTTAAAACCACTTCATCATATACCTTACCGTTTTTCAAAAGCTGAGCAGTAACCGACTCCTCACTTTTGCCGCCGCTCCAGACCTTCATTACGGAAAGCTCCTTTGGATTGCTTGAGGAGCTGCTGCCGCCTCCGCCTCCCGTACTGCTGCCACCCGCAGGGACAGTTTGGGACTCAAACTTACCGTTTATGATAATCACATCATTATCGGTATTGCCAACTGCCACAAGCACAGGCAAAGCGGTATATTTTGTTCTGCCTCTTGTAACACTCTCGCCCGTAATAAGATAAACGCCCTTTTCAAGTCCGCTGAACACCGCTGTATTGTCATCGTTTGTTTTGACCGATAAATTTGGTGCTATACCGTCTCTTTGTGCATAATCAGCCAAAGCTGCGGCAGCAGAGGTGCTGTCAATAGATACCGAATAATCGGCAAACCTGCCGCTTAAAACAAAGCTGCCGTCAGAGTTTATATCACCTGCACGATAAACATAAAACTGCGCATTGCTTGTAACATATAAGTAATTTACTGTAAAATTTTGCGCCGCCCAAGCAGTAAGGGTAAAAAAAATCATACTTAAAATTATGAAAAAAGTTAATATGGGATATTTTATTTTACAATCCGATTTCATAGCTTTGCCGCCTTTCTTATATCTTTATGGCTTGGTTTTCTTTTTTCCGCCTGTAGTTACCATCATTATTACAAACAATATCAAAAGTATGGGTGCTGCTACCACAGGGG
>CALIRN010000274.1 GCA_938042265.1 uncultured Eubacteriaceae bacterium | reverse complement strand
GAAATAATCAATTCTCCATCCGGCATTCTTAGCCCTTGCGCTGAATCGATAAGACCACCATGAGTAGATTCCTTCTTGGTCGGGATAAAAATATCGAAACGTGTCAACAAATCCGGCTTCCAGAAGATTAGAAAATTTTCCTCTCTCCTCATCTGTAAATCCCGCATTTTTGCGGTTTGTTTTCGGATTTTTCAGATCGATCTCCTTATGCGCCACATTAAGATCCCCACAGAAAATTACCGGTTTATTTTCTTCTAATCGCTTAAGATAATCAAGAAAATCATCTTCCCATTTCATCCGGTAAGGAAGTCTTGCCAGCTCATTTTGAGAGTTTGGCGTATAACAGGTAACATAGTAAAAATCCTCAAATTCCAGAGTAATTACCCTGCCCTCTTTGTCATGCTCCTCAATGCCTATACCGTAGCTTACGCTTACAGGCTTTTGCCTGCTGAATACCGCTACACCTGAGTATCCCTTCTTTTCAGCATAATTCCAGTAGCAGTTATAGCCCTCAGGGGCAAAATCAATCTGTCCCTCCTGTAATTTTGTTTCCTGAACGGAAAATAAATCCGCATCAATTTCATTAAAAAACTCTGTAAAATTTTTGCCTACGCAGGCTCTCAAACCGTTTACATTCCAAGAAATCATTTTCATAATAATCTTCTCCTTAATAAACAACCTCGGCAAGTCTGACAAGCGCCCAAAGTCCTATTTCATTTGATACTGCACCGTCGGCAAGTGCATATACATCACTTAATCTGTCCGCATTGATTTTTTTATATTCAAGAGCAGACTTAAGCATATCCGTCATACTTTCACCGTCAAGTACTGCCTCGGGATAGAAACAGCCCTGACTGTCATCCTTTACAATACCAAGACCTGCTGCGGCACCTACAGCCTTTTCATAAGACTTGCCGCTTACAATATCCTTAAAGTTTACCGTATAGCTTACCTGCTCAATACCGATAATCCGTGCAAGCTTCTCAACAAACTCACCTCTTGTAAGTATGTCCTTTTCACTCAGCTTTGTATCAAGAATATAGTTCTTTAAGCTTGCCGATGAAAACTTTATATTATTAACTATCTGCTTTGCCATTGTCCTTGCGCCAAACTCACTGAATGCATTATTATCAATACCGTTTTTGCTGTCAAGGGCATTCAATACCTTACTGCCTTCTTCACCCATATTTTTATAAAGTGTATAGGATAAATCGCTTACATTTACAAAATAAAGGGATTTGTCAGTAACAAGAGCCTTAATATCATCAGCATAGCCTGCTGTAGTGTCAATGGCCTCGCCCTCGCTGTCAAAGGCTCTGCTGTTAACAGGCGTAAGCAAAATCGGCACTGCCTTTTTGTCCATAACTGGCTTTACATAATAATTATAAATATTACTGTAAAAGCTGTTCTTATTATCTTTGTTTCCGCCACTGAAGGTATAACCGCCGCTAAGAGTATTGCTGTCATATCTGCCAAAGCAAATCATAACATAATCACCCTCGTTTACACTGTTAATAAAATCGGTATATTCCTTTGTGGATGCATATCTTTTTGCCGTTGCACCTGCTGTGGTATAG
>CALIRN010000273.1 GCA_938042265.1 uncultured Eubacteriaceae bacterium | reverse complement strand
ATTGCCATAGCCGCCAGCTCGCCGCCCGTAAGCACATAATCTCCTATGGAAATTTCATCAGTTACGATTTCCTCAATAACCCGCTCATCTACTCCCTCGTAATGTCCGCAAAGAATAATGAGCTCCTTTTCCTTTGAAAGCTCCTCTGCAACAGCCTGCTTAAAGGGTCTGCCCTGTGGCGTCATATAGGCAACACGGCAATTTTCGCTTACCTTATTCTTAATGCTTAAATAGGCGCTATATATAGGAGGCGCCTGCATAACCATGCCTGCACCTCCGCCGTAGGGATAATCATCAACGCTGTTATGCTTATTGTTTGCAAAATCTCTTATATTTACGGCTTCAATTTCAATGATTCTATCCTTTAATGCCCTGCCTATTACACTGTGGCTTAAGCCCTCTGTTACCATTTCAGGGAAAAGCGTCATCACATAAAACTTCATTCCGTAAGACCCTCCAACAGCTTAACCATCATTTTCTTTTGGGCAACGTCCACATTAAGAACACACTGCTTTATTGCAGGCAAAAGAATATCCTTTTTATCGGGGTCTGTAGGCTGTATTACATATACATCATTTGCACCTGTAAACAGTATGTCCGAAAGAGCACCCAACAGCTCTCCCGCCTCATCATATACGCTCATACCGTATAAATCCCTTATATAATACTCGTCCTCACCGCAAGGCAGAGCCTCCTCTGCAGGTATCTGTATTTCACAACCCTTGTAAGGCTCTGCGGCATTTATATCGTCAATGCCCTTCAGCTTCAAAAGCACAAACTGCTTATGGTATCTGACGGTCTGTATTTCCTTTTCCTCCAGTACACCACGTCTTAATATAAATATCCTGTCAAGCAGCTCAAAGCGTGTAATATCGTCAGTGTGAGGTATAACACGCATCTCACCCTTTATTCCCTGTGTATTAACAATTTCACCAATTACAAAATTATCTGTCATTTCCTCATCCTTAATTTACAATTTTCGCACTTCTATACAACTCACCAAGCTCTGCCTCAGGGTCAATATTTCCTGCGGCATAAAAACCGTTCAAGACTTCTATCGTATCTAAAAATGCAGCTTGTATTGACAACATTGACAAAATGCTTAAGCTAAGTCCAAGCTGCATTTTTACGTCATCTGTTTCTCCCTCTAACATTCCTCCAATATGTGAAATCTCCTCAACCCTGTCTGCCATATCTTCAAACGACTTTTTAACGGCAGAGTCCACACCTTTAAGGCTTTCTGGACACTCTACGGAGTCTATGTCCTTTTTAACCATTGAAACAAATTGTTTCATAGCCGCTTTCACAACAGCGGGATCATCATTGTCAATATCAACAATGTCACCAAATCTCTCATATTTCTCACCATTTAATACAATATAAAGATTTTCAAGATATGCTTTTTCATCAACAGTAAGCTTTCCTATTTGCTTTGACGAATTAACCTTGTATTCAAAACTGTCAACGTCAAAATTTTCAAACCTTTCACGTTGTGCCATTAAAGCCTCATAATCATTTACATCCTC
>CALIRN010000272.1 GCA_938042265.1 uncultured Eubacteriaceae bacterium | reverse complement strand
TACCATAAATAGGCGATTTTGTTTACTTTGTCAACAGGTCCACTTTGGTATTGACTCAATCAACTTTGGGATTGCCCTTGCGGCAGCCTCTTTTTTGTTATATTACAAATACATTTGCATAATTTGTTTTATCAGCAAGCTTTTGTTTATCCCAGCCTTTTATCCAGTTCACCCAATGCCTCTCTGGGAAAATCGTGCAGCAGGGCAGTATACTGCTCAAGGCTTAACCCTGTGGTATTAACATAAATATCAATTTTCCCTTCAACATTCTCCTTATTAAAACGTTCCTTTAAAGCAACAAACTCATTTACCTCCATTTTTATCCTCCTTTCGCATTCCTATATATATTTCTCTTATACCCATTACAAGCATAAACCATCCAAACATTGTGCGCAAAAGTGAGTTGTCAAGCCCCAGTGCTATAAACGAGCCTATAACCGCACCTATAATACCAAGCGGAATAATCAGCTTAATGCTTTGAGTTTCAATACGTTTGTTTTTAATGTGAGTAATAAGTGCCGCTGCGGCAGTAGGTATAAAATAAATCAGATTTATGCTCTGTGCCGTCTTTTGCGGCATATTAAAAAAAATACTGAGTGCAGGTATAAGTATTGTTCCGCCTCCTATTCCCATGCCGCTTATTATACCCGAAAGCACACCTGTTATAAAAAGCCACATTAAATTTTAAACCTCCTACATTATCATTCTTACTGCACCTGCCAGCATAAAAACACCAAATATAATATGCAGCCATTTTGCGCTGATTTTTCCTAACAGCTTTGCGCCTATAAATCCGCCCACTATACCGCCTCCGCACACGAGCAGCAAGCTTTTAATATCCACACTAAGTCTGTTAATATATAAAAAAGCGCTTATTACCGACAAGGGTAAAATTACGGCTATAGCCGTGGCATGTGCTTTCTGCGCCTCAGTTTTTAAAAATCGCTCCATACACGGAACTAAAACCGTACCGCCTCCCGAGCCGAAAAGACCGTTTACAACCCCCGTTACTATACCTATGATTGCACTTGGCATAAATTTTTTCATAAAATATCACCATCATTATTGTTTGCATATCTAAAGCAAATATTCATATAATTTAAACAAAACAAATGGAGCTATTAATATGAAAAAAATTATACTTTCACTTTTTTTGCTGCTGACGCTGTGTGGCTGTTCGTTTAAAGCAAATGGCTATGCCACAGTTCAAGATAAACTGATTAATATGGAAAACTACCGGGCAGATGTGGAAATCACATATATTCAAAAGGAAGAAAACACCGTTTACAAAGCCATACAAACAGCCGCAAATGACGGCAGGTACAAAATGGTTACATATTTCCCCGAAAACTTTAAGGATAATGCAATTTTATTTGACGGAAAGATGATTTGGCAGTATAATCCTAATGTAGAAAAGAAAATCAGCGTCAATTCACAGGATAAGCCGGAAAGACATGAGCTGATACTTTTCTCCTTTATTGAAAATTACGTAAAAAGCAACGACACCACTGTTACTACCGCCAAAACCGACGGTGCGCAATGTACGGTGCTTGAAGCAAATATAGAAGGTGCAGGCAAATATCTGGCAACAGAAAAGCTGTGGGTCGACAATGAAACCATGTTTCCTAAAAAGCTCATTATTTATGATACTGAGGGTGGTGAAAGAATTTCCGTTATCTTTAACAGCTTTGAGTATAACTGTAAGCTTGAAGAAAACGAGTTTGTACCGCAAAAATAACGAGGTGTAATAATGTTAGAATACCAAAGACTTGCTGCAGAAATTAATCTTGACGCAATAGGACATAACATTAAGGAAATTAAAAAGAAGATTGAGCCCAAAACAAGGCTTTTGGCTGTAGTTAAAGCTGACGCCTATGGACACGGTGCGGTAGAGGTAAGTCAGGTGTGCCTGTATAACGGTGCAGATGAGCTTGCTGTTGCAACCTTTGAGGAGGGTATCGCTTTAAGGAGCAACAATATATTTGTGCCTATACTTATACTTGGCTACACTGTTGAAAACAGACTGGAAGATGTGATTTTAAATGAGCTTACCCAAACGGTATTTTCATATCAGCTTGCAAAGCAGCTTTCCGATACGGCAGTAAGGCTGAATAAAACCGCCTATGCCCACATATCCATTGATACCGGTATGAGCCGTATAGGCTTCTTACCCTGTCAGGAAAGCCTTGAGGAAATAGACCGAATTTTTAAACTGCCAAACTTGAGAATAACCGGTGTGTTTACGCACTTTTCTACAGCAGACGAGGCTGACAAAGCTTTTACATGGAAGCAGTTTGAGCGTTTTAAGTATATGACCGACGGAATAGAAGAAAGAGGACACAAAGGGCTAATAAGACACTGTGCCAACAGCGCCACCATAATTGATCTGCCTGAAATGCAGATGGATATGGTAAGAGCAGGGGTAATTATTTACGGTATGCTTCCAAGCAATGAGGTCAGTACAGATATTGACTTAATACCTGCCATGAGCATAAAAACCCACGTAAGTTATGTAAAGGAGCTACCCGCAGGCATAGGTGTGGGCTATGGCAGAAAATACTACACCCACAAGCTTACCAAAATTGCCACTGTACCCATAGGCTATGCAGATGGCTACTCACGTCTTTTAAGTAACAGAGCACGTATGATTGTAAACGGTCAGTATGCTGATGTAATAGGTAATGTATGCATGGATCAGCTTATGCTTGATGTTACCCACATAAAGGATGTAAATATGGGTGATGATGTAACGGTTATAGGTACTGCCGGCGGCAAAAGCGTCACCGCCGACGAGCTTGCGAATATTATGGGCACAATAAATTATGAGGTAGTCTGCGGCATAGGCAAAAGAGTACCCAGAATATATATAAGAAACAACAGTGTAGTAAAAACCGTAGCACTTGTATAAAATTTCTAAACTTGCCGATAATGAATATAAAAGATTCATTATCGGCATTTTTTATTTGGTTAAAGGTTAGGAGAGGTTATATATGACAGTAAAAAGAGGGGATATTTTTTATGCAGATTTAAGCCCTGTTGTAGGTTCAGAGCAAGGTGGGGTCCGTCCTGTATTGATAGTACAAAATGATGTGGGCAACCGCTACAGTCCTACGGTTATCTGTGTTGCCATTACCTCACAGATGAACAAGGCAAAGCTGCCTACACATATTGAAGTAGACAGCAGGAAATATTTTCTTGTAAAGGACAGTGTCATTCTGTTGGAGCAGATAAGGACTATTGACAAAAAACGGTTAAGGGAAAAAATAGGGCATCTTGACGAGGAAATGATGCACAGGGTTGATAAGGCGCTGCTTGTTAGCCTCGGGTTACATAGCAATAATGCTGCAGAGGAGAATAAGTAAAATCAGTATTCAGCTTACTAATAAGCACAATTTACAGCTAATATAACTTATCGAATAAAAAAAGGATTTATACTTTTTTGCTATGATAAGTTGCCCCTACGCAAATACGGATTAGTTATATAACCCTGTAAAACCGGGTACTTTGCGAGAGAAACGAACACTGTAAACGGAACGCAGTTACGATATATTGTAAAAAGGAGTGCAGATTTTAAAAACATGTACTCCTTTTACATATAAAACAACCTTTTATAAAGCTCTTCCTTTCCTTTAAGGCTACTAAAAAACTCAATAGTTCCCTGCGTATTATCCGATAACAAATCTCTTTTTTCAAGCTGTCGCTTTGCCTGTCTTGCAGCACCGCTGCCACCGTCATACAGCTTGATGCTGCCTGCCGCCTTTTGTATAGCTTCCCTTACAAGCGGAAAATGCGTGCAGCCAAGTACAATTGCATTTGTACTGCCAATATATGGATTAAGTATATCATTCAAATAGCTGTCCAGTTCGTCACCACTTGTAATCCCTTTTTCGGCAAACTCTACCAAATCGGGGCACGGCAGCAGAATAATCTCTGCCTTATCACTATATTTATCCATAAGCGTATGAAGCTTTTCCTCACGCAGTGTAAGCTGAGTTGCCATAACAAGCACCTTTCCACCCTCCGCTGCTGCAGGCTTAAGAGCAGGTTCAAGCCCTATCATAGGTATATCTGGGTACATTTCCCTTAAGGTCCTGATTGCGGCGCTTGTAGCTGTATTGCATGCAATTACCGCCCCCTTAACACCCATATTGATAAGCTCTGTGATATTTTTTACCGTAAGCTCTCTTACCTTATCGGTAGCCTTGGTACCGTATGGGGCATTAAGAGAATCCCCCAAATATATATAATTTTCCCCGGGCATAAGGCGTACAAGCTCTCTTAATACGCTTATTCCTCCTGCACCTGAGTCAAACACAGCTATAGGTTTTTGTCTTCCGTCCATAATAATACTGCTTTCCATAAATTTATTTAAGAATATAATAACTTTTTAAGCATTTTATGTCAAGGGGGCGAAGATATAATTGTATCAAAATTTGAAATCATAAATAAATCTGACGGCAGAAGTTTTGAAACGCTCAGTGCAGCAGTACTGATATTCCTGTCAAATACGCAAAACAGCCGCCCGATCAAGGCGGCTAATATTACAAAACAAGATTTACAATGCTGCAAAGCAATATACCTGTTACAAGCGGTATAGTAAATGCTGCTATTGTCCATTTTATACTGCCTGTTTCTTTTTTAATTGTAAGCAAAGTAGTGCTGCAGGGAAAATGACACAGCATAAATATTAATGTACAAACGGCGGTTTTGATACTCCAGCCGTTTACCGCAAGCAAAGCAGAAAGTTCTGAGACGCTTTCAGCCTCCATAAGAGAGCTGCCACCCGAATAGCACATAATAATAAGCGGCAGCACAATTTCATTTGCCGGCATTCCCAGAATAAAGGCGGTAAGTATTTTTCCATCAAGTCCCATAAGACTGCCAAGCCCGTTTAATGCACCGGAAATATAAAAAATAATATTATTGTCTCCCAAATACACATTCTGCATAAGCCATATTACAGCTCCGGCAGGTGCGGCCACGGCAACAGCCCTTCCAAATACAAACATGGTTCTGTCCACAAGGCTTCTGTAAAGAATGCTTAAAATATGCGGCTTTCTGTAGGGAGGCAGCTCCAGCACAAAAGATGAGGGAACACCCTTCAGCAGCGTTTTTGAAAGCAAAGCCGATACCGCAAGACTGATTGCCACACTTGCAGCAATACATAAAAGCACTACTGCCGTTATCCTGATACCTGAAAAAGCACTGCCCGCACCTGCCATAAAAATTGCCGCAAGCATTATAAGTGACGGAAAGCGGCCGTTACATGGTATAAAGCTGTTTGTAATAACGGCAATCAATCTTTCTCTGGGAGATTCAATAATACGTGCCGCTGTCACCCCCACCGCATTGCAACCAAAGCCCATACAGATAGTAAGCACCATTTTTCCATGTGCACCCGCTTTTTTAAAAAATCTGTCCAATACAAAGGCTATTCTGGGCAGATAGCCTATATCCTCCAGCAATGTAAAAAGAGGAAAGAACACAGCCATAGGCGGCAGCATAACCGATACCACCCATCCAAGAGTTTTAAACATACCCTCTATAAGCAGACCTCTTAAAAATTCGGGGAGTCCATATGATATGCTCCAAAGCCATGCTTCTGCCCTTGTAAAACAGCAGCTTAGTATGGCAGACGGGATATTTGCACCTACAATGGTAATATAAAATATAAGTCCCAGCATAGCAAGCATAACAGGCAGACCCCATACCCTGCTCATTACAATGCGGTCAATTTTTCTGTCCAGACAGTTATAAATATCGCACCCATAGTCTACAGAAAGCCTATATATTTCCTCCGCCCTCTCTGACAGCTGTTCCGCAGTCATTTTATATCTCGGACAACTGCTGCCCCCTTCT
>CALIRN010000271.1 GCA_938042265.1 uncultured Eubacteriaceae bacterium | reverse complement strand
TTTTGTCCGTATCTGTTGCTTTCTTCACGGTTGTAACCTCCTTTCGTAAGGGTGCGCGCTCCCTATGTCCTTATTATATATATCCATTCGGGTCTGTGACCACATAGGAAGTATGTAACTGGAAAAGATTAGGTTTAACATAAAACCTTGTTTTACCGCTGCCGCTGCCACCAATAATCAGCACATTGTTATTACGCATTGTCTGTCTTGTGTTGATACTCATACTCTCCGTCTGTGTAAAGAGCATATTGTTTTGATAGTCCTTATCCTTGTACTTGGCAATATCCGTTGCCGTACCCCATTTGGCAGAGCCGTATTCCTCGCCGGGGCGAAGATTTTTCCTGTTAAAGACTACAAGCAGAACAATTAATGCAAAGAAAAAAGAGCTTAAACTACCGCAAATGAGTGATTTTGCATCTGTTGCAAGTTTAAACTCCTCAAAAAAGCCGTCAATGCTGTCTGATACCTTAGAGAGTTTATCAACAGCCGACGGCTGTGTAGAATGAAACCACACATCACCGCAGCGGTTACCCACATAGAAAACAAGCAGGGCAACAATGAGAGCAAATATAATATTTGACTTTTTCATCGTGCTTCAACCTCCTTGTGTCTTATAGGCTGTTTAATGTTGTCAGTCTGACGCTGTTTAATTTTACTCACTTTGTTCAATACATCTGACAACTTTGGTTTTGGTGTCAGCTCTTTTGCAATAGTGTTGTGCATTATATCACTTAATACCGCACTATGCTTACGCTGATACAATATCTGGTGGTTTCCGTCGGCGGTTTTTCTTATACCAAAAGCTAAACCCTGTTTTCTGCATTCCCTGCAGATAACTTTTAACTGGTCTTTGGATTTGATTTCTTCCGAAAGCTCCAAATCTCCACCCATTTTTACAAGACTTTTAACGGATTTCTGACCTGTTTCACTAATATTTTTTATCAGCTTTTGCTCGGCATTCCTGCCTATGTTTATTGAATGCTTACCCAAGAAACGTAATGCCTTTTTGATAAAATCAACCAAGACTGTTTTTCCTTGTTCTTCAAGCATTTTTTTTGCCTCCTACCGTTTATTTTCAGGGTTTATGGTTTTTGTGGAGGAGGTCTTGCATGGCATTTTGTTTTGATTTTCATAATATCATCCTTTCTCAAAAATGTATAAAAAAAGCACCATTCAAGTGAAAAGTGCATAGTTTTTGGTATTTATTTTTTTGGCTTAAAATTTAGGATTACATCAAGACTTGTCCTTCTGATAGGCTTTTCTGCTGCCTCACTGGTTTTGTCATCTGTAAACTCAAAATCATCAATATTTGCAATAACGGCTGTGTCATTCTCCGCATCTGCTATAACATTGTCATAATCGTATACATCAGGATTACACAGCTTGTTTATCAGGTCAAAAATTTTCTCGGTATTCTGTGTCTTAAGGGCATACTCCATAACAAAAGGGTTCTCATTTATCATAAAAGCATAATCTTCGGAGGAATACCTTTCCTGTGTTTCATTTATCCAATGCTGGCTGATTTTATCGGCATATTTCTTGAAATATATTTCAAAGTCAAGGAGTTTAAATAAAAACTCAACCTTGTCCCCATAGTCTGATATTTCATCAAAAATATTTTTGATTTCGGGGATAAATAAATATTTAATGTCAAACATACTAAGCCGCCTTACCCGAACATATCGTGCTGAACCTCAGACTTATAGTAGCTGTTTATGGTGTCCTTTGCATTGTAAATGGTGGTAATGAGGTATGCCCTGATGTTGTAGACTTTGGCTGTGTTCTTGGACAGGGTTTCCAATATGTACTCAATATCCTGTGAGCCAATTTTTAAAAAACGGCTTTTGACTATATCCGCAGGCATATCAGAACCGTTTATCCTGATAGGATTGCGATTGAAGGCAACTGTTTCAGCCATTATGTTTACGATTTCGTCTAGCTGTCTTTTGTCATAGTAACGCTGAGAAATTATGTCGTACTCAATATTTTTCCTGATGAGTTCCTTGTATGCGTTATAATCTTCTGAGGTGATATTTATGTCATTCAATCCTTCAATCTCGACTTTGCCGCTATTTGATTGATAGATAGATTGATTATTATATAATACATCTTTATATAATTTATTATTATATATTTTATTATCTTCCCGATTTTCTATATCTTGAAAACCTACTTCTTGGTTTTCTGGAACTAGGTTTTCAAGAACAAGGTTATCAGAATGTAGAGAGCTGTTTTCCGAGTTATCAGCAGTGCTACCAACAGAGTTATCAACAGTTTCCTTACTGTTATCGTGGTTGCCGTTGTTTTCGTCTTTGAAAACAGGTCTTCCGCAAATGTAATATACCCAATCCACAACCTTGCCATTTTCATAAACACGCTGCCTTTTCAGATAGCCTGCCTTTTCAAGCCTTTTAAGGCTGTTAAAAACCTTTGTCTTGCCACAGGGGAGAATAGAGGTTAAGCCAATACCGCTGAAGTCCCAGTTATCGGGCAGAGAAAGCATAGTTACAAGCAAACCTCTTTCGGCAATATCAAGTGCCATATCTCTGAGGCAATCATTTTCAATAATGGTAAAATCCTTGTGTTGTCCAACCCTGACTACTTTTGGCATAAGCTATGCTCCTTTCCTGTAACTAAAACCATATCTTTGATTTTAAACTTGTTGACCGAATAAATCCCGTTGTTTATAACGAGATAACCTTTGCTTGCAAGGCTGTCGGCGGCATTTTTTACTTTGCTTGTTTTTTCACCTAAAAATTTTGACAGCCCCTTTATGCCCTTGTAGTCTGCATCAACCTCATTGACCATTGTGGCAAGCAAACCGATTTCGGGTAAGTCAAGTTCCGATTCAAGCTTTGGAACAAGCAAAGGTGATGTAAGAATTTTTCTAATCATTTTTCATTCCTCCTCTTAAATGCAAAAAGGAGCAATCCGAATTAACAGATTACTCCTTTTGAAATTTATTATTTGATTTTTAGTGATTAAAGTGATGTTATTATGCTTTAATATTTTACTTTTGAATATGACCTATAAGATGTGGTTAATTTATGAAAATTGACAATGAAAAACTTATACCACAACCGCAGAATAAGACAGCTGTAAAGTAAAAAAACAACCATAGTTTGTAAACTAAAACAAGCACTTACCCAGAGAATAAATGCTTGTTTTAACTTGCAAAATATACCAATGTTTGTCAAATGTTGGTCAGATTATTTTTATACCTTCCGCAAATGTGCTTATTTAGTGACTTACAGAGTAGTGGAGGTGAGGGGAGTCGAACCCCTGTCCGAAAACCTATCCACAAAGACTTCTCCCATTACAGTCTGTTATTTGACATTCCCTCCGACTGACGTGAGCAGACACACTTCAGCCCTCAGTAGCTTCATAAATCTTTTTACGGCTCAAAGCTTTGCCGAAAAAGTGCCCTGCCTGTTCGACGCCGGTTGCTTAAGCAGCAGGTTACCTAAGACCGACGGCCGCCAAATTAGGCAGCTAAAAGAACTTCGTTATTGTCTTTTATTTTTTAAAAATTTGGGCAGTTTGGATGATTACCCGGCATCAATGGCTATCTCTGATTCAAAATCCCCGTCGAAACCATTGCACCCCCATTTAAGCAGATACCGATACCATATCGATATTTACCAAACAGGTGCATTGTTATTTTATTATAATATATTATTCTGCAAAGTCAAGGGTTTTAGTATGACAAATTAATTACAAATTTTTTGCGGTTTGTCAGTTTCAGTCAGTTTTGATATGCTACAATAGCTGAGGGGGAACGGCAGGGGTTATGTTTGATTACCCCAAATTATGCAATTAAAAAATAAATGACGTCATTTATTTTACCGTTTAATAATTAATGACGTCATTAATCCATAAAGTAAAGTAAACAAAAGTAAAGTAAACAAAAGCAAAGTAAACCACACCAAACCAAACCAAAAAAGCCACCTTCTCCGTGGGAGAAGTATGGCTTTAACGGAGGTGGCGGTAAAACCGTTTATTTTATGCTTATATCCGAAAATTTTACGGTATTGACATTATCAAGCCTGTTGTTTACTTTGTTGCCGTCTGCTGCGAGACCTATATAAACCTCATCACCCATTTCAATTTCCTGAGAGCCTATTGTTGTCCAGTTGGTGCCGTCAGGTGAGCAGCAGGCGGTAAAGGTGTTGCCCTTACGCTCAAGCTTAAGATAACAGCCAAGCCAGGTATCAAGCGCTTTAAGGTGAATATCGTTTACAAGCGGAATACCTGCTTCATGTGCTTTTTCAGGTGAGTCAAGGCTTTCATCCAAAGGTGACATACTACCGCCTGTGGAGGTACGTACTGCAAGATAAGCAGACCATGGATTTCTGTAATATGTGGTGGATTTGCCTGTTTCGGGATTTGTTTCCTTCCACTGATATGCCTTTGTCCAGCTTAAGCCCAAGGCTGCCGCTTTGGCATCGGGTTCAAGGCTTTCACGTATCATAAGTCCTGCAAAGGCATGGTTATCTACAGGCGTCATTTCGTCAAGCTTTGCGATAATTTCACCGTCACCCTTTAAGGTAGTGTAGGTGTAACGGCATGTGTCGCTGTTGTCCTTAAGCTTGCCTGAGCCTTTAATTACAAGGCTGTCACCGTTTTGTACGGAGCTGCCCGCAATATTTGGAGAGCCTATATCAAGGCTGCTCCAACCTTCGTTGGATTTTTGCTCGTCATTTACAAAGATGGTGGCTGCAAAGGTTTGAGTTGCATTGCCCTGCATATCCGTTGCTTTTGCGCTTATGTTATAGGTGCCGTCGGGCAAATTTATGCTAAGCTCGTAAGGAGTCCTGTCAAGTGTGCCTATAATTTTATCTCCGTTATAAAATTCAACCTTTGCAATATTATTGTCATCGGCAACGGCAGCCTTAATGTTGACAGGCTGATTTGATGGAATAATTGCATTGTTTGCGGGAGATAAAAGCTGAATTTCGGGGTTATCTGGTACATAGCTCATATCAACAAGTGAGTTTGCATAGTTTTCAAGATTGCTGTAGCCGTTTGCCGCAAACTTAAGGCTGTCGTAAGGGTCATTTGGATTAAGACCGTTGGCAAGCTCCCAATCGTTTGGTATACCGTCGCGGTCAGTATCAAGGCTTTCGGGTCGGATATAGCTTTCGGTATAAGGCAGACCGCCTACCTCCTCATGACGGTT